>JAIDEF010000362.1 GCA_029054965.1 Eubacterium sp. | reverse complement strand
GAATAAAGTCTTATATAATTATGGATTTTCTTTGTATTTTTATACCAGCAGCTGTATCAGCAATCATCACAATGGTAAGTATGCTTTCATCAAATAAAGCAATAACTGTTGTTTTAACAATTGTTGTCAGTCTTGGTTTGATTATAATGGCAAGTACAATATATAATCAGCTTGCTGAAGCTGAATTCACCCGTGAGTTTATTTCATTATCAGCAGACGGTACGGTCGAGCTTGGTCCGGAAATATCAAATCCTGCCTATGTTTCAGGCTGGCAAAGAAAATTTTATGAATGGCTTTTACAATTTCTCCCTACAGGTCAGAGTGTTTTGATTGCCAATGGGGAAATTACTGACCCTTTAATTAACATTATTTATTCAGTTGTTTTCATAATAGCAGTTAATGTTTGCGGTGTGCTTGCATTCAGAAAAAAGGATTTAAAATAAAGGATTTCTTATGAATTTTTGGTTATTGATAATCATTGCAGTATTAATAATGATTATTGCAGTGCTGATATTAAAAATATGTTTACTTCAAAAAAGTGCTGATGAAATATGTTGTGCTTTTAATGAAAAGCTTGAAAATGATACAAATACACTGATTAATATTTCCTGCCGTGACAGGCATATGCGAAGACTGGCAAATGATATGAATAAAGAGCTTAAAAAGCTTCGTGCAGACAGAAGAAAATTTCAGCAGGGTGATTTGGAATTAAAAGAGGCAGTTACAAATATTTCACACGATTTACGCACTCCGCTTACGGCAATATGCGGTTATCTTGCCTTGCTTGAAAATGAGGAAAAATCTCCTGCTGCAGAGGAATATATCAAAATCATATCACAGCGTGCACAGGTGCTTAAACAGTTAACAACCGAGCTTTTCAGATATTCTGTTATCACTTCAACCTTTAATAGTAATACACCGGAAAAACTTGAAATGAACAATGTTCTTGAAGAAAGCATTGCTGCGCACTATGCCTTGATTAGTCAGAATAATATAGTGCCTGATATTTCAATAACCGAAAAGAAAATAGTTTGTAATCTTAATAAAAATGCATTGCTGAGAATTTTTCAGAATATAATCAGCAATGCAGTAAAATACAGTGACGGCGATTTAAAAATAAAGCTTAAGGATGATGGTGAAATTATTTTTTCTAACCATGCAGAAAAGCTTGATGAGGTACAGGTGGGCAGACTGTTTGACAGATTTTATACTGTGCAGACTGCTGATAAATCAACAGGTCTAGGTCTTTCCATAGCAAAAATGCTGACGCAGCAGATGAAAGGCTCAATCACCGCTGATTATTCTGATTGCAGCTTGAATATCCACATTAAATTTCCGGTATTATAAATTAATATTACTTGTAAAATAAAAGGACCTATTGTATAATAATTTTTCAGGGAGGTGCAAAATGAGAATTTTTAAAAACAGAGGCGATATATATTTTTCAAAATCTAATAAAGAAAAATCAACAGAGCAGAGAATTCTTATTATTGCACTTGCCGTAATAATTGCATTTACAGTTGTTTTTGTGCTTGCTCTCAGTATAAAAAATGATTTCAGTGCGAAAAAGTTTTTTGAGCCCGAAAACCTTAATGTAACAAATCAGATTTCTGCTGATAATGATGATGACACGGAGGTGCCTGATGTAAGCGGAAAACGCAACTATATTACCCTTGTTCATAAGGATGATGAGCTTTTGTTTGCTGCACTTGTTCAGGTTGATATGGATAATACCTCCTACAAGGCGGCAATGCTTAAGGCAGCTACTGAGATTGACGGAAATAAGCTTAATGAAATATATAAATCATCGGGTGCAGAAAATGTCAAGAAAGCGATTGACACATATATAGGTACAGAGTTTGACTATTATATTTCTATGGAAAGCTCGAATTTTGAGGAATTCTTTAATGAGCTCGGAACTATTAATTACCCGATTTTAAATGATATCAAGTACAGGGAAAATGACAGTCCTGCTTCATACTCTTTAAAAATAAAATCGGGAGAGCAGAATATCAGCGGAAAGCATTTTATTAATTTAATAAGATATTATCTTGACGCTGAAAACAGCTCTTCACAGGCAAGCGAGCTTCTCCTTGCAAGTCTTTCTCAGCAGTTAAACGGTGAAAATGCACAAATCAGTGAAAAGCTTTTCAGAGAGTTTGTTTCATTATCAGATACTAATATATCTGTGCGTGATTTTTCATTGGCAGGCGACAGGCTAAGTATTCTCGGTAATGATTTGGTTGCGAAGGGTGTTTATAATGCACAGGCAGGCTACGATGGTAACAGGCTGACAGATGACAGTCTGAAAAAAATAAAGGGTTATTTTGTTAAATAAGAAATAAGCGGTGATTTTATGGATAAAGAAAGAATTGAAAAAGCAGTAAGAGAGATTTTGATTGCAGTTGGTGAAGACCCTGACAGATCAGGGCTGCTTGAAACTCCCAGAAGGGTTGCAAATATGTATGAAGAATTGTTTGCAGGCTTGAGTGAGGACCCACATCAGCATTTAAAGTTTTTTGATGAAAAGTCAAATGATGAGCTTGTTATTGTAAGGGATATTCCCTTCAGTTCAATGTGTGAGCATCATCTTTTACCTTTTGTAGGTAAGGCACATATTGCATATATTCCAAGCGATAACAAAATAATCGGTCTTTCAAAGCTGGCAAGAATAGTTGATAATTTTGCTAAAAAGCCACAGGTGCAGGAAAGACTGACACACGATATCGCAGATTTTTTAAATGATAATTTAAGCCCCAAGGGTGTTGCAGTTATTATCGAGGCTGAGCATATGTGTATGTCTATTCGCGGAGCAAAGGCTTCGGGTTCAAAGACTCAGACCTCAGCACTCAGGGGTATATTGAGAAATGATGCACGCTCAAGAGCAGAGGTATTGGCTCTGCTTAATAAATAATGCAGAAAGATTAATTTATGATTTGGAATTTCAGAAACAAACAGCTTGAATACGGCGATAAGGTGCTTGTTATGGGCATTGTCAATGTTACACCTGACAGCTTCAGTGACGGCGGTGACCATTTTTTCGCACCTGATGCGGTTGAATGTGCTCTCAGGCTTGAGGCAGAGGGTGCTGATATTATTGACATCGGCGCCCAGTCAACAAGACCCGGTCATATTCCCGTCAGTGATACCGAGGAATGGGCAAGGCTTGAGCCGGTATTAAAGGCTCTGAACGGAAAATTATCTGTTCCTGTTTCGGTTGATACATATTATCCCCTTGTGGCTGAAAATGCTCTTAAAGAAGGTGCAGACATTATTAACGACGTCAGTGGTGTGATTTCACGGGAAATGGCAGAAATCGTCAAATTTTACCGTGCAGGCTGGATTTTAATGCATAATGGTCCAGGGACACCTGATGATATTAAAGAATTTTTTGAAAAATCCGTTGATGAATGCATAAAGCTTGGTATTGATAAATCGCAGCTATGTCTTGATATGGGTATAGGCTTCGGCAAGAATTATGAGGAAAATATGTACCTTCTTGCTAATGTAGGCAGGTATAAAATTAACGGCTTTCCGCTTTTGCTAGGCACATCAAGAAAAAGAGTTATCGGTCAGGGCAGTGAGCAGGATATCCCTAAAGAACGCATTTATGGCAATATAGCGGCTGATACAGCAGCAATTTTAGGCGGTGCCGATATAATTCGTGTTCACGATGTGAAAAATGAAAAGCAGGGCATTTTAATGGCTCAGAATATGAAAGGCTTTATTTTGTAATGGATAAAATTTTAATTCGTGATTTAAAGATTTTTGCATACCATGGTGTTAACCCTGAGGAAAAGGAAGATGGCCAGCATTTTGTTTTTGATATTGATATGGATGTTAATATGACAAAGGCATGCCACAGTGATAATGTTGATGATACAGTAAGCTATGCAAAGGTAATAAAAACAGTTACCCGTGTTGTCACACAGGAAAAGTATGATTTGCTTGAAAAGGTTGCACAGGTGACAGCGGATGCTATACTCAGCGAATATCCTGATATATTTAATGTTCTTATTACTCTTAAAAAGCCTGAAGCACCTATGAAGGCTGATTTTGGCTGGGTTGGTGTTCAGATATTCAGAGAAAGGTAAAAAACGTACAGACGTATTATAAAGCATATGGAATATATTTTAAGTATAGGTACAAATATCGGCGACAGAAAAGCAAATATTGATAAATGTATTGATTGTATTAATCTGCTTCCGTATACAGACGTTGTTAATCAGTCAAGAATTTATGAAACTGAGCCTGTCGGCTACGCAAGACAGGAAAATTTTTATAATATTATTTTAAAAGTAGAATCAATCTTTGAACCGCATGAGATGCTCGGGGCGTGTCTTGGTATCGAGGCCGGTTTCGGCAGACTGCGGACTGTCCGCTATGGTCCGAGAATTATTGATATTGATATTATCTTTGCTGAAAATGAAAAGATTGAAAGCAGAAATCTATTAGTTCCACACCCAAGGTATTGCGAAAGACGCTTTATTTTAGAGCCGATGCTTGACCTGTTTCCGGATGGAATGGTCTATGGCACAAATATAATGCCGTTTATAGAAAAGCTCGAGGGACAGGATGTATTTCCTGTTGAAGAGCAGTAGAGAATAATAAAAAAACAAAGCCACGAAAATTTTCGTGGCTTTGCTGTTTATTTATATATTACCAAGGGCATTAATTACCTGTTTTTTATATTCTAAAAAATCAGGTGTCAAGTTAAAATCACTGCTCCGTGGCTTCGGTTGATTAATAATAATTTCATCGGTTATTTTTCCCGGCTTGCCTGACAGTATTAAAATTCTGTCGGAAAGGAGCACTGCCTCATCAATATCGTGGGTAATAAAAATGGTTGATAAATCAATTTTTTCCATTACAGACAGATACCAGGAATGCATTGCTCCCTTCGTGATTGTGTCAAGAGCGCTGAAGGGCTCGTCAAGGAGAGCAACACCCTTTGATGCCAAATACGTTCTGAGCAATGCTGCCCTCTGCCTCATACCGCCCGAAAGCTGCGAGGGATAATAATTTTCAGTGCCCTCAATGCCAAATTCTGCAAAGTGAGAAAACGCTGTTTCTCTCGCCTCGGCTTTTTTTTTGCCTGAAAGCAATAAGGGGAGTGACACGTTATCAATAATTTTTTTATATGGCAGCAGTAAATCCTTTTGCAGCATATAGCTTATCTGACCGGGTGTTCCGCTGATGTCCTCTCCCTGCAGGATTATCTGACCGCTGTCAGCCTTATCTATTCCTGAAATACAGTTAAACAGTGTTGTTTTTCCTGCACCGCTGACACCAAGCAGGGACACAAGCTCGCCCTTGTTAAGAGTGAGGCTTACATCCTCAATTATTCTGTTTTCGCCAAAGCCTTTTGTAATATTTTTAACAGATAAAATTTCCATAATTATGATAAATAATCGTTTGAAAAACCTACATTGCTGCTGATATCCTTTTCAATCAGCTTATTGTCATAGAGCCAGCTATAAAAACCGTTCCAGCGTGCAGGGTCAATGTATCCCCATTTTTCAGAATCGGCAATGTACTGTTCTGAAATCCATTTCTGGCTTTCATAAACAAGCTCTTCACTGCCCACAAGTGACTTGGTGTCATCTGAATTAATGAGTATATCTGCTGCCTCTTTCGGATTATCTATTGCAAACTCATAACCCTTTTTTGTTGCTTCAAGGAAAGCTTTTGCTGTTTCAGGATTTGTATTTAAAAATTCATTGTTTGCAACCAAAACAGGTGTGTAATAGTCAAACACCGGGTCAATATCTTTGAAATAGAAGAAGTCTGTTTCAATGTTATTAACCTCTGCGTTGATTCCGCCCCAGCCATAGAATACCCAGATTGCGTGGTCGGGATTCTGTTTGACATCCTGTGCGTCGTCGGTAACTGTGTTTGGAATTTTATTAACCTTGCTCCAGTCACCGCCGTCTTTTGTAACAACAGATTCAAGTGTAGCAAGCTCAATGGGTGAATCCCAGGTGAGATATGTTTTTCCTGCTAAGCCTGATGGCTTGTCCATACCCTGACCCTTTAATGACATTATACCCGATGTGTTGTGCTGCAGGAGTGCAGCAACAGCGGTAACATCAAGAGGGGTATCGGATGTTAATGCTGCAGCCAGAATATCCTGAAAATCCACTGCAAACTGTGCCTGACCTGCGGCACAGGCTTGTGTTGCACCATTTTCAGGGGGCTGAACAATTGTTACGTCAAGACCTGCCTCCTCATAGTAGCCCTTTTCAAGAGCAACAAACATACCTGTGTGGTTTGTATTTGGTGTATAGTCAAGACAAACGGTTATAGCTGTTTTTTCTTTTTTATCGCTGTTTGAGTTTTTGTCTGTTTTACTGCAGGCAGCAAGACTGAAAATCAATGCTGCTGCAAGAATAAGGCAAATAATTCTTTTTTTCATATTTGTTTTCCTTTCACTTTTTTTCGTTCCCAAGGCATCGTAATGTGCTGTATTAATGAAACTAATGCAATAAGTAAAAGGCTCACTGCTGAAATGAACACAATAACAGCAAACATTTTGTCAAAGGCATATGCTTTTTTTACCCTTGTCATATAAACGCCAAGTCCCTCAAAGCCGCCAAGCCATTCGGAAATTACTGCACCTACAATTGCATAGGAGGCAGATATTTTAAGTCCGGAAAAAAAGGCGTCTGCTGCAGACGGCAGCTTGATATGTCTGAATATCTGTAATCTGTTTGCACCCATTGAACGCATCATATTAATTTCGTCCCTGTCAGCATTTTCAAAGCCGTTTAAAAGACCGATTGATATGGGAAAAAAGGTGGTGATTACAACAAGGGTAATTTTAGGTGCCATTCCAAAGCCCATCCACAAAACAAGCAGAGGTGCTATCGCAATGGTAGGTATAGTTTGTGTTATAACCAGTATTGGATAAATTGCCTTTTTGAGAAAGCTGAATCTGTCCATTAAAGCAGCAACGATAAATGCCAGCACAATGCCGATGCCAAGCCCGTAAATTGCTTCCTGTAAAGTAACTGCCGCCTGTTTAAGCATTACCATAAAATTATCGGCAAATGCTTTTGCCACATCAAGGGGTGACGGCAGCATATAGGCAGGAACAATCTCAAAGTTATTGCATAAAAACCATATTAAAATAATTACGGCAACTGCAATAACAGGGGCAAGCTTATTCGTGATGCTTTGATACTTTTTTGTCAATTGTTAAAACCTCGCCGTCAGGTGTGTAAACTACCTTTACATAAGCACTTACGCTTTCACAGCCTGCGTTGATTGCAACCTTCTGGCAGTTTGCAACAATCTCCATAAGCTGGTCGTAGCTGTCACCCTCAATAGTTGTTTCAAATGGACCGACATAACAGTTTAAGCCTGAGCTTTTGATGTAGGCAATAACCTCATCAACAATTCTGATAAGCTCTTCCTCACTGTCAACCTGCGGTAAAACCTGAATTGCTATACTTGCTTTCATAATATTTCCTTCCTTTCTAAAGATTCTTAATAAATCAAAATAAAAAACACCCCTATACAAAGATAGGGGTGCAGTAATGTCATATATCTCGTCTAACACCGTCCATACTAATGCTCGGCTTAGAGGGTATAATCTCAGCCGCTTTTTTCAACAAAAGCAGCACCCCTGACTTATTAAGTTAGATACATTATAATACTGATTTTTTTCTTTGTCAATTGTTAATTGTATCTGTTTTGTTTTCAACAGGTATCCATATCTCATAATACCTTTTATGTCTGCGTTCGGTACGGTCTGTCCAAAGGTGATAAATCTCTAATTCAAAATCAGATTTTTGTATGTAATTACTGCTTGGAAGCCACGCGTTAAAAATTAAATCATGAAGCTTTGGCAGCTCGTCACCTGCGTATCCGCCCTTATCCGTTGTGAATACAGCGTATTTACCTGCGGGGATTATATGCTTTTCGGCTTCGGTTGACTGTATATCCCCTGTGTTTCTTGCAATTGCATAGCTGCCGTTATTCCATATTCCATACCAAATTCCGTCATATCCGCTGCAAATTTTTTTAGGAATATTCTCGCTGTCCTCAGACCACATAATGTATTCGTCATTCCATCTGTTGTCGGCAGTAACATCTAATTTTTTTGAAAAGCCGTGAACAACGGTTGCTTCTTTTTCAATGATTTTAAAATTCATTTTTTCTGCTCCTTTGATTTTAATATGAAAGGATACAGGAGGATATATGTTAACCGATACTGAAAAATTACGCACAGCCGCAGGTGTAACGCCGTGCTGTGATGTAAATGCACGGCGGAAGGAATCGGTGCTGTCATAACCATACTTTACAGCAATGTCGATTATTTTTTCACCTTGGTGTATATCATCAACAGCGAGGGACAGACGTCTTTTTCTAATGTATTCCTTAACGGTTATTCCTGTTAAGGAGCGGAAAATTCTTTTAAATCCGTCTTTGCTTTCACAAGCAATTTTTGCGGCTTCACCGATATTTATATCAGAATCCAAATGTGTTTCAATATAATTAACAGCGTCGTTTAATTGATTTAATATATCCATAGCCATGGCTTTCCTCACCTCTCAAAATCATTTTAGCAGGTATTGCTGTTATGTGCCCGACATTTTATGGATTGATTTTGTCAATTTTCAAATGGATACACTAAATTCATTTGTCGGCGGCATTCGTCCATAATTTCCATACAAGCTCTTGTGGCGGAGCATGGAATGAATGCCGATTCTGTTTTGCCTGTCCTGATTTCTTCTGCAGCTCTTGTAAATTCAGTAAGGTAATCGGTCTTGCAGTTAAATACGGGTTTGCCATTACTGTTTTTTAGTATTGCCTTTGACGCCATATGGAAAAATACAGGCAGACTGATTTCACCTGCACTGCCTTTAATCAAACAATTTTCTTTCAAAGTACAAAGGGACATATTAAGTGTGCATTTGAAATTATCGTATTCAAGAACAACCGTTTCCTTAATATCAATCCCGTTTTTCAATGTGCCATTGCAGGTGATGTTTTTAGGTATGCCGAAAAGATTATAGCAATATGTTATAGGATAAATTCCTATATCAAGCAGTGCACCGCCTGCAGTTGAGGGTGTTAATACTCTTGAATTTTTCGGCATCAGTATACCGGGGAATGCATAGTTGATTGTTACATCCTTTATTTCACCTATAGCTTTTGTGTCTACCCATTCCTTGACCTTTAGTGCAACATCGGAGAACCAGGTCCACATTGCTTCACAGAAATATATCTGATTTCTTTTTGCAGTACCGATTAAAATATCAACGTCTTTTGTTGTTACACCGACAGGTTTTTCGCAGAGCACAGGTTTACCAAGCTCCATTGCCCTGACAGCATAATCAACGTGTGATGTGTGTGGTGTTGCAATGTATACACCGTCAACGTCATCCCTGTTAATTGCTTTGTCAAAATTGTCAAAAGCCTGTGCATTGTATTTATTTGCAAAATCAATTGTTTTGTCAAAATTTCTGCTGTAAACGGAGGTTATAGCGTGGTTACCTTTAACAATTTCCTTTGCGGTTGAATTTGCAATATTGCCGCTGCCGATATATGCCCATCTGAATTTGCTCATAATTTTACCCCTTTAATTCTTATAACAGAATTATAACAGTAAGCAACATATGTTGCAATAAAATAAAAATCCTTAAACCATTTTTAGGTTTAAGGATTTTGGAATTAATCGTTTTCAAGCAGACCCTTATAGAATTCGCAGTAATCCTGTCTGTTATCTGCTGTGAATGCCATAGCCTCACGTGGGTGGCGGTTGAGCTGCCCTGTAAGCATATACTGAACATCGTAGCCCCAAACAACGCCGCTTTCCTTGAGAGGGTTGATATATTTTTCAAGGAAGGTGAGCAGGCTGTAAAGATTGTACTTCGGATTTTTGAGGAAGCCTAAAAGAAGCTCCATAGCACAGTTACCCGCACCTCTGCCCATACCTGACGCAGTTGCATCAAGGAATGATACACCATATGACATAGTTTCAATAGTATTGGCAAATGCAAGATTCTGGTTGTTGTGAGCATGGAAGCCGATTGCTTTTCCGTATTTTTCACCGATTTCAAGATACTGCTTTGCAAGCTTGCCTGCATTTTCAGGGTAGAGTGAGCCGTAGCTGTCAACGAGATAAATTACGTCGACACTGCTGTCACCCAGCATTTCAAGTGCTGCCTCAACCTGTTCACTGTTTGCCTGGCTGATTGCCATAATATTACAGGTGGTTTCGTAGCCAAGGCTGTGGAAATGCTCAATCATTTCAATAGCTGCGGGAATCTGATGAATATAGCAGGCTACACGCACCATATCAATAACACTTTCGCTCTTAGGCACAAAGTCATCCTTGTAGTCACATCTGCCGACATCTGCCATTACTGCAATTTTCATATCGCTGATGTTGTCGCCTACGATTGAACGGATATCTGCCTCGTCACAGAATTTCCATTTGCCGAAATTCTTTGGGTCAAAAAGATTTTTGGAAGCACGATAACCAAACTCCATATAATCAACGCCCGATTTGATATTTGATTTATAAAGCTCTGTAACAAATTCATCTGTAAATTCAAAATTGTTACAAAGACCGCCGTCACGAATTGTTGCGTCAAGCACTTTAACGTCCTTACGAACGGACATTAAGTTACCTTTTCTGCTGTTCATAATTATAACCTCACTTAACTTCATTGCTTTAAAGCCTAAACACTTTAAAGTGGATTAGTGATATTATAGCAGACCTTTTAATTAAAATCAAGTATAAAATTAAAACACTCCGATATTTGTAATACCGAAGTGTTTTTCATTATTTAATAACAACTGTTGTAACTGATTTTGAGGAATAATTGTAATTATACTTCTTTTTTTATCAGCGCTGAATGTGCTGGATTGATATTTTTCAAGATTACGGCTTGCATCAGTTACATAAGTTTCAAATGAGTTTGCCTGAGAATCACTGCCCGGATTAATATATGTATATTCCTCAGTATCTGAATTGTTAATATAAACAATAACAAGTGAGCCATCAGGGTTAAGATAAGCAGACTGCTCAATATAATTAATTTTGTCATTGCCGTAGGTTTTTTCTGTTTTTAAGTTTTTACCAAAGGATGAGCCTGTGGTGACCTTAACACGCTTAGCTCCCTCCTGAATAAACTTTGCATAGTTACCCATTACCCAAAGTCTTTTTGCTGTTTGAATATTATCGGGGTTGTCGTAGTCGACGTATATAAGACCGTCAGGATATATGCCGCCGCTGCAGGCTGTCCACCAGTCCCATTCAACTGCATTGAGTATGGTCAAGTCCTGATGAATAATATCAGCCAGAGCAAGAGCATAGTACATACCTATACCATTGCCGTCAACATACTGACCCTCTTGTGTGTGATAGTTATAACAGCCTGAGCTGCCATCATTCGTCATCTGACAGTATTCTGTGCAGCGAACCTCTTCAATTGCAGAATAGCTGCTGCCGCTGATGTCGCTTGCTACAGTGTTTCTGTCACTTGTGCTTGCCCAGTATGAGTGCGTGTCAAGGCTGTGGCAGTAATCACGGATGTTTTCATTGTTCTTTGCATAGTTAGTTCCGATAACAGGAGCCTGTGAAGAGAACATATTAGGAAGGAATTTTTTATAAAGATCACTGTTTGAGTGATTGAGCTGAGCACATTCCCATACAGAAAGGTTTACTTTGCCGTTAAGCTTTGTGCTTGCCTTGAGTGACGGAACCATATAGTTATTATAGAAGGTTCTTGCTGCTTCGGCTGTAAAATGACAGCCCTCCTGTGAGCAGTATCCGTTGCTGTCTGCAGCCCAGTCCCATTCAGGCTCGTTGATTGGTGAAACACTTGTTACATTATATCCTTCGTCAATAAAGTGCTCTGCACAGTTAACAACATAGTTTGCAAATGACTGATAGTTGCTTTCGCTTAGATTCTGTTTTACTCCATTGCTGCAATATGCTTTGCCGTTGTCCGTTATTGAAACAGGGGCTGAGTTAGAGAACAATGTCAGCTTGAAATCAGGATTAGCCTTTTTTACGGATGCAAGCACCCTTTGAGCGGCTGCGTCGGCATTCCAGTCATAGGTTGAGGCATCATTGATGTTGCTTGTTGGTGAAAGGAAGTCTTCGGCTCTTCTTCTCCAGTCGCCGATATATGTATCCTTTTCAGAGCCGCCGCCAAGGTTGTATCTGTAAATATCAAGTCCTGCACCGCTTTCGCCGTAAAGAAGCTCGGTTATTCTGTCAATCTGCTCGTCGCTCCAGCGGCCTACATCCTGTGCCCACCATGCACCTGATGCGCCGAAGCCGTCAATAGTCTGGTAGGTTGTTGTTGTGTCAACAGTAGTGTTTTTATTAATAAAATTCAAACCATCATTAATAAGTGAGTCCATATAGGTTTCTGCAGCAGTATTAAGCAATCCGAAATCCTTGGCATTGATAAAGCCGTCATTGTACAAGTCGAATTCTGCAAGGTAGTTCGACTGATTGAAAGCAGGGTTATCCTCAACAAGACTGATATGCGTATTAAAAAGAGACAACAGATGCAGCGGGTTGATTTGTAAATTGTTCTGTTTGCAGTCAGCACAGGTATAAAGTATCATACCGTTATTGTCAACAACTCCGTTAATATAGGTGTGACCTGTTGCCTGAGTGAAATTTTTCTGCAGAGTTCCGCTGTCACAGTAAGCACAGAAAACTTCATCATGACCAACATCTGTGCAGGTCGGAGCAATTGTTTTTGTGGTATATTCGTGACGGGCATTCTTGTCTGTTACAGTACCGTCTGCGTCTGCAAGGCAGTGGTATTCCCAGTTAGCACCATTTGCTTTACCTGCCTTGTAGAAATCATAAGCTCCGCTGTCGTGAAGTCCGTAAAATCTTGCATAGCCTGTGGCGAATGCATCAGCAGGGATTGTCAGCTTTGGTGAATAAAATTTAACCCAGTTGAAGTTCGTATTGTTAAATGCATTATTACCTATGCTTATGCAGTTTTTCGGAATGTCAAGCCAGTAGGTTGAGCCTGTACAGTTTTGAAAAGCACCATCACCTATAGTAAGAGTGCCTTGGCAGTTATTGTTGAATACAACAGTTGAAAGATTCAGACAACCGTTAAATGCGTTATATGCAATAGTATATGTGTTGTCAGTGTCTGCAAAGCTGATATCTTTAATCAGATAACGGAAATTTGTCCATGGTGTTGAATCCATTGTTCCGTTACCGGTGAAATTCAATTTCAGTGCTCTTTCGTTAGTGTCAAGCGAGTAAGCAAGAGTACTATTTGCTGAACAGGCAGCATTAATTGAATTTGCAGATTTGTTAAAACTCTTTGCCCAGGTACTCAATGCATTGTCTTTTGAGAAAAATAAACAACTGTTAGGTACACCGTTAAGTGCGTCTGTACCCACATTTGTAATGCTGCCGCTGTTCCAGATTACACCTGCAAGATTTTGGCAGTTGTAAAATGCTTTGGTGTTGATAGCGGTGTGTCCCAAACCGATATAAACCTGTTCAAGTGATGTACATCCGCTGAAGGTGCCGTCGGGGAGCGAGTTGTTGTAAGTTGAGGTGGTATTGCTTTCAGGCATAACAGCCCATTTTAATGATGTGCAGTCAAGAAATAATTCCTTGTAATACCAGGAGCAGTTCTTTGGCAGTGTAATATTCTGCAGGGATGAACAGCTTCTGAAGCAGCAGTCACCTATTGTATCAACAGAATCAGCAATGGTAACTGATTGAAGATTTGTGCAGTTATAAAACCAATATGCGCCTATTTCTATAACACCATTTTCGATAACTACGCTTTTAATCTGATTGCGATATGCGGTATACCATGGTGCTCTTTTCGTTGCACTGTTGGCATAGCCTGCACCCCTGCCTGAGCCTTTTACAGTGAAAACACCTGTGTCGGTATCAAGCGTACAGCTTAAATCACCGCTTGTGAAGCTTCTTGTTGCGGCGTAGCTGATTGTTGTGAAACCGACTAAAGAAGTTATCAAAATAGTTAAGCTTAAAAATACAGAAAGCAGTTTTTTTCTCTTATTCATAATAGCAC
>JAIDEF010000361.1 GCA_029054965.1 Eubacterium sp. | reverse complement strand
TAATTAGCACCCCGGCTTAGGTCGGGGTGCTTTTTTATGTCTGTAAAAGTGTTTTAAAGATATTTAACATTAAATGATATAATTTTAACAATTTTGTTATTTGACTTATTATAAGTTATATATTATTATATTAATGATTATATTAGTGGAAGTGCGGCTTATGAATATATTGATTGTCGGTCTGGGACTTATTGGTGCCAGTCTTGCAAAAACATTGAAGAAAAATACAAAGCATCATATTATGGGATGGAACAGAACTGAGTCCGTTTCACAGCGTGCTCTGGGTGATGGTGCTATCGATGAAACAGGAGAGCTTAGTGAATTAATCCCCAAAGCTGATGTTACGATTATAAATTTTTATCCGGATGCAATTGTTCCTTTTATCAAAGATAACAGAGATTTATTTAAGCAAAATAGTATTGTTACCGATTCCTGCGGTATTAAAACAAAAATCTGCAGTGAGCTTGAAAGTGAGGAGTTCAACTTTTTCTTTGTCGGAGGTCATCCTATGGCAGGACGTGAGGTTAGCGGTTATGATAACTCACTTGACACGCTTTTTGATAAGGCGTCATTTATTTTTACTCCGCTTCCTTCTACACCGAGATATATAACTGATGCATTGGTGGGCTTAGCTCAGGAAATGGGTTTTGCTCGTACTGTTGTAACTACTCCCGAGCATCACGATGAAATGATTGCTTTCACATCACAGATTGCTCATGTGCTTGCTTGCTCATATGTGTTGTCACCATTGGCACCATATCATGCAGGTTATTCGGCAGGCAGCTATCGTGATGTGAGCCGTGTTGCACGAATTAATGCTGATATGTGGACAGAGCTGTTTATTGCAAATGGTGAACCGCTTGTCAGGGAGATTGACGATTTGGTTTCAAATCTTATGAAATTCAAATATGCAATTGTAAACAGTGACGAAAAGCAGCTCCACGATTTAATGGAAAAAGGTAACAGAATTAAAGAGGAAATTGGTTAATGAAGAAGTTAACAGTCAAGGTTAATGATCAGTATGATATATTGATAGAAAAGGGTTTGTTGTCAAGGGCAGGCGAGCTAATAAGTGATGTTTTAAAATGCAAAAAAATTGCCCTTATAAGTGATACAAATGTGTTTCCGATTTATGGCGATGTGGTTAAGGCATCACTTATTAAACAGGGATATACGGTTTATGAGTTCGTTTTTTCGGCGGGTGAAGCGTCAAAAAAAATCTCAACTGTTACGCAAATGGTTGAATTTATGGCTGAAAATCAATTGACACGTGAGGACGGAGTGGTTGCACTTGGCGGCGGAGTTTGCGGCGATATGGCAGGATTTGCTGCTGCAATATATCTGCGTGGTATTAAATTTTTGCAGATACCTCCTACTCTGCTTTCACAGGTAGATTCTTCTGTCGGCGGAAAGACTGCTGTTGATTTGCCCCAGGGAAAAAATCTTTGCGGTGCGTTTCATCAGCCTAGTCTTGTTATTATAGATCCTGATGTGCTTAATACACTCAGTAATCAGTTTTTTGTTGACGGAATGGGTGAGGTTATCAAGGCGGGCTGCATAAAATCCGAATCACTTTTTGAAAGACTTGAAAATGAAAATCCAAGGGATTTTATCGAGGATATGATTTATGAATGCCTTGATATAAAAAGACAAGTGGTGGAAAATGATGAGAAGGAGCATGGTGAGCGTGCACTTCTGAATTTTGGTCATACCTGCGGTCACGCAATTGAAAAGCTGTGGAACTTTGAAACTGTAACGCATGGTGAGGCTGTCGGCATTGGTATGGTTATGATTAGCAGGGTAGGCGAAAAGCTTGGCTTAACCCAAGAAGGAACAGCAGACAGAATCATCAATGTGCTTAATAAGAATGATATGAAAATTTCAGATATACACAGTGCAAATGAAATAGTTGATGCGATGAGTGCTGACAAGAAAAGAACTGGCAGTGTTATGAAATTTGTAATGCTGAATAAAATAGGCAGCAGTTTTATTTACCCTGTCAATAATGATGATATAGCCGGAATTTTTGGAGTATAAATTAATGAGTGTTGTTGAAATTGAAAATTCTATATTATCAGGTGAGGTTATTGTACCTCCGTCAAAATCAGCCGCTCACAGGGCTTTAATATGCTCTTTTCTCGCAGGAGGCGGAACAGTAAATCCAATTATTGATTCAAACGATATGCGTGCAACAGTTGGTGTTCTTAAGTCTTTAAAAGATAATGAAAAAGAACTCAATTGTATTGAAAGCGGCTCAACAATGCGATTTATGATTCCAGTTGCTGCGTCTCTTGGAAAAAATGTTAAGTTTGTGGGCGAGGGCAGTCTTCTTTCTCGAACTTTGGGTGAATATATGGAGCTTTTGCCAAAGCATAATGTTACGGTTAAAAGTGACGGCTTTTTACCTCTTGAAATTTCAGGAAGGCTTACTAATGGAAGCTATGAGGTTAATGGTGATGTAAGCAGTCAGTATATTACCGGACTGCTTATGGCTCTTGCAAATATTGATGGGGACAGTGCCGTTATTTTGAAAACACCGTTGCAGTCAAAGCCTTATGTTGATATGACAGTTAAGGTTATGGCTGATTTTGGTGTTGATGTTACCGAAACTGAATTTGGTTATCTGATTCATGGTAATCAGAAGTTTAAACAGCTTGATTATACTGTTGAGGGTGATTGGTCGCAGGCGGCATTTTTCCTTGTAGCAGGTGCTCTTGGCGGAAGAGTTAAGGTTAAGGGACTTGATTTTAACTCTGCTCAGGGTGACAAAGAGATAATCAATGTGCTCAAAAGCTTCGGTGCAAAGGTTACTTTTGATGATTCTATTGCAATAGCAGAAAAAAGTGCGCTTTTCGGTACAGATATCAATGCTGAAAATATTCCTGATTTAGTGCCTGTAATTGCTGTGCTTGCTTCCTTTGCAAAGGGAAAAACAGTTATTTATGGTGCTGAAAGGCTTAGATATAAGGAATCAAACAGAATTGAAAGTGTAGTTACTAATTTAAAAGCAATGGGTGTTGATGCCGCAGAAACACCTGATGGTTTAATTATAAATGGCGGGAGTGTGCCATCAGGTGCAGATTTAAAGGGTTATAATGACCACAGAATTGTTATGGCATTTTCTATAGCAGGCTTGTTTGCAAATGGAAAAACAACTATTGACGATGCAATGAGCATTAACAAGTCATATCCCGGATTTTTTGAAGATTACAATATGCTTGGAGGTAGAGCAAATGTCCTCTGATTTCGGAAAAAATTTGAAGCTTTCCATATTCGGTGAAAGCCACGGCGAGGCAATCGGCTGTGTTATTGACGGTCTGCCGAGCGGCATTAAGCTTGATATGGATAAAATATATCTTGATATGTCAAGACGAGCACCGGGTAAGGATAAAACCGCTACTCCAAGGCTTGAAAAGGATCTGCCGCACATTTTGTCAGGCGTTCTTAATGATGTTACAACAGGTGCACCGCTTGCTATGGTGATTGAAAATACAAATACAAAAAGCGGTGATTATTCAAATTTAATGACGGTTCCCAGACCTTCACACAGTGATTATCCTGCCTTTGTTAAATACGACGGCAACAATGATATCCGCGGCGGCGGTCACTTCAGCGGCAGACTTACTGCACCGCTTGTTTTTGCAGGCGCAGTGGCAAAGCAGATTTTAGCTCAGCAGGGTGTAACAGTAGGTGCCCATATTGCAAAAATCGGCGGTGCCGAGGATGATATGTTTGATAAAAATAACATAAGTGCAGAGCTTATAGAAAAGCTGTCATCAAGTGCATTTTCGGTTATTTCAGATCATGCTGAGGAGCTTATGAGAGCTGAGGTTGAGAAGGCAAGAATGGACTGTGACAGTATTGGAGGTATTATTGAGTGTGCTGCTGTCGGTATGCCCGTAGGTGTAGGTGCAAACATTTTTTCAACAGTAGAAAGTAATTTAAGTTCAATACTTTTCGGTGTTCCGGCCGTTAAGGGTGTGCAGTTTGGTGCAGGCTTTGATTTTGCAGAAATGACAGGCTCTAAGGCAAATGATACCTATTCAGTTAAGGAGGGCAGAGTTGTGCTCAATGGCAATAATAACGGCGGTGTTCTCGGCGGTATGACTTCAGGTGCTCCGATTGTGCTCAGTGTTGCAAT
The DNA here is from genome assembly GCA_029054965.1 of Eubacterium sp. Lineage (GTDB taxonomy): Bacteria > Bacillota > Clostridia > Oscillospirales > Acutalibacteraceae > Eubacterium_R. Next base: position 2,062 of record JAIDEF010000361.1, on the reverse strand, counting down.
AAAGCCCACACCATCGATTTCAAAACCTCAGAAAAGTGTAAATCTGCAGACAATGACCGATGAGGAGCTTGTTATTAAAGGTCGTCATGACCCTTGCATTGTACCGCGTGCAGTACCTGTTATTGAAGCAGCGGTTGCATTCGGACTGCTTGATTTAATGATGTAAAAAGGATTATTAATATAAATGGATTTATTAGAACTCAGAAAAGAAATTGATAAAATAGACAGTGAGCTTATACCTCTTCTGTTAAAGAGAATGAGTATATCCGAAAAGGTTGCTCAGTATAAGGTCGAAAGAGGCATTCCTGTTTTAAACGAAGAGCGCGAGCAGGAAATATTAAACAACGTAGCTGCAAAGTGCGGTGAACAGGGCGAAACTATTAAAACTGTTTTCTCTGCAACAATGGATGCTTCAAGGGCACTTCAGCACAAAATAATCGGTGGCGGCCAAGAGCTCAGAGAGCTTGTTGAAAAATCACAGATTGACGGTAAGCTTACTGCAAACGGTGAGCCTGTTGCCTGCCAGGGTGTTGATGGTGCTTACAGCGGAATTACTGCAAATTCTTTGTTCCCTGATTCACCTGTCAAATACTATAAGCAGTTTGAGGATGTGTTTGAGGCTGTTAATAAGGGCGAAGCAATATATGGTGTAATCCCTGTTGAAAATTCAACCGCAGGCTCTGTGCATGAGTCATATGACCTGATAATGAAATACAGATTTTATGTTGTCGGTGCATATGATTTAAAGATTGAGCATTGTCTTTGTGCTAAAGAGGGGACAGCTTATGAGCAAATTACAAATGTTTATTCTCATCCTCAGGCATTGTCACAGTGCGGTAACTTTTTGAAAAATTTTGATTTTACAGGCATTAACTTTTCTAATACTGCTGCGGCTGCCGAATATGTTGCAAATTCATCAAAAAGAGATATCGGTGTAATTTGTTCTGAATTTGCAGCAAAAAAATACGGCTTGAAAATATTAAAAAGAAATGTTCAGAATAATAATAATAACAGAACAAGATTTATTGTTATTTCCAAAAAGCTGGTTATCAGCAGTGATGCCAATAAGATATCGTTAATTTTTTCAACTGCAGACAAAACAGGCTCGCTTTACAGAGTTCTGGGCAGATTTTCAATGGCCGGTCTTAATTTGACAAAGCTTGAATCAAGACCCATTGAAAATGAGAATTTCAATTATCATTTTTATGTAGATGTGTCAGGCAGTGTTAAACAGCAGTCTGCACTTGATTTAATGTGTGCATTGTATGATGAACTGCCGGAATTTGAATTTTTAGGCAATTTTAATGAGGGATAATATTTTACGGAGATGAATTTGTGAGACAGCAAAAACGCCATAGAACAAATTTAATATCTACAGTAGTAATGCTTGTTATGGCAGGATTATTGGTGTTCCTTTCCGTTGTGCTTTACAATCACTCAAGGCTTGAAGTCAGATTTGACACGTTGATTAGCTGGCTGAATCAGATTGATGATGCTATTGTGCAGCTTGATTCCAATGTTGAAATTGTACTTTGCATTTTTGCTCTTTATATTGCAAAATGCCAGCTTCCAATACCTATGGGCTTTCTTTGTGTAATATCGGGTATTGTTTTCCCAATGACGCAGGCGGTTATTATAAATGTATTATTCTGTACATTTTTCTTTACGGTGAAGTATTTTGAGGGCAAGTTTATCGGCGGCGGATGGACGGGTATGATACTCGGTATCAAGCAGCTCCGATTTGTCAAGGAATGGATTCAGTTTAAAGGAAATGGTAATCCGTATGTGCTTTTCGTTTCAAGGCTTGTGCCGTCAATCCCGCTTGGTATGGTTTCAAAGTATTACGGTTCAATGAAGTATGATTTTGTCTATTATACGCTGCTGAGTCTGCTGGGGCTTGCTCCGAGATTATATATTTATACTAAAATCGGTTCAACAATTTATAACCCGTTTTCAGTTCAGTTTATTGTATTATTGATGATTATCGTCGCATTTACCGGTATATCAATCATGACATTTAATGTTTTCTATGGAATCAAGTCAAAGCAAATGAATCAGACAC
>JAIDEF010000360.1 GCA_029054965.1 Eubacterium sp. | reverse complement strand
ACTTTCAGTCGGCAAGCCAGTAGGCGGCCCTTATAGGGCCTATGCAAACCACCAGTTTAACTGGTGGTTATGATTTTCCAAAGCTTTTTATAAATATTAAGTACATCGTTTTTGCCGACTTCTTTAATTGTGTTGGCAGGTGATCCGGATGCAACTGCATCCTCTGCCATTTTGTCCATAACCTCAAAAAATTCATCCTTGTTAATGCCGTATTCCTCAAGGCTTGGTATCTCACAGATTTCACAAAGCTGAGCACATGCATCAATAAATTTTTTGGCTGCAGTTACATCATCATCTTTTTCAGCGGCAGCACCGATCGCCCTTGCCATATCGGCAAATCTGCTGTATGCTCCGTCATAAACATATTTAAAGCACTCGGTCAAAAGCATTGCGTTGCTGATACCGTGAGGAACGTGGAACAGTGCACCGATAGGTCTGCTCATCCCGTGAATGATAGTAACGGATGCGTTGTTGAAGGCAACACCTGCTTCAAGTGCGGCTAATGACATCTGTGCTCTTGCCTTAATATTCTGACCCTCGTTGTAGCATATAGGAAGGTATTTAAAAATCTTTTTGATTGCAGACAGTGCAAATTCGTCTGTTAACGGCTGTGCCTTTCTTGAGGTGTAAGCCTCGGCAGCGTGGCAGAGTGCATCAAGTCCTGTTGCTGCGGTTACGCTTTGAGGTGCTGTCAGAGTGAATGCAGGGTCATCAATTGCCAAATCGGGCATAAGCACAGAGCCCTTTAAAAGCATTTTAATATCCTTTTCAGTGTTGGTTATTATGGTAAATTGTGTTGCCTCTGAGCCTGTTCCGCTTGTGGTCGGTATTGCGACCATAGGCGGTGTAGGTATATTTATTACTTTTCCTAAATAATCGTTGATAGAACCGCCGTTTGTCGCAACAGCACCGATTGCCTTCATAGCATCAATAGGTGAGCCACCGCCTACTGCAATTAAAAAGTCGCAGTTGTTTGACTTAAATCTGTTAACACCACTGCTGATGATTATATCTGTCGGCTCGGAATTAACCTCATCAAAAATAATATATTCAATGTTTAAAGAGTCAAGTATATTTGTTACCAGCTTAACATTTCCAAGTCTTACCATAAATTGATCGGTAACAATTAAAGCCTTTTTGCCAAAGGCTGCTAAAAATTCTTTTGCATTTTCAAGTGCATTTTCGCCGTAGATAACCTTTGACGGCATAATAAATTGATTGCCCATTTACTCTTTACCTCACTATGACAAAAAATTAACAAATATATTTTAGTCCAAATAGACAAAATGTCAATAGTGATTTTATACAAAATGAACAATGACTGATATTAGACGAAGAGTAATTGTTTATTTTTAGGTTATGTATTAGTTATTATAAAAAGTTTTATCTGCGTTTTTTCAAACTGCTAATATTTCTCTCTATATATTTTTTTGCATCTGAAAATCTGCTGTAGAGATCTGACATTATATTATATATAGTATTGATTTCAGGTTTAAATACAAGATAGAGTTCATTTGTAAATTTAACAACTTCACCATTAAATCCTTTTTTAAATCGGTATACTCCATACATCGGATTATTTTCATTTTTATATCCGGAAACACCGCCAAAATCATAAATATCACAATTTTTTTCAATAGCCCATTTAATCATTGTCCATTGGAGCAGATATGTCGGCATATAATTTCTGTACTTATCTGTACTGCCGCCGTATAAATACCATGTCTTGTTTCCGTAAAATATACACATAGCTGCGGCAATCGGCTCGTTTTCATATTCCGCTATAAATATTTTGGCATTATTAGGTCCAAAATTATCAATTATTCTTTCATAGTAAGAAATATCATGTACATAAAATTTATCACGCTTGGCAGTATGCTTTAGGATTTTATGGAAAATCGGAATATCGCTCTTTTGTGCCTCTCGTACTTTCACATTTTTCCGTATTGCTAAGTTTATATTATATCTTGTTTTTGACCTGAATGATTTTAATAATTCTTCTTGAGTTTTGTTTTTAATGTCAAGTCTGTAAACGAATTGAGGTTGAATTGTTGGGCTTTCGGTTTTTAATTTATAACCCAATGATTTCATCATTTCTTTAAAATTATTATTGCTGTCCGGAATATCAGAATCCATTCTGAAGATAAAGGCATTGTACTTTTTGGCAGTTTTTTTTACTTCTTCAGTCAGTTTTTCCAAAGCTTCCTTATTATTAGAATCACAAATAAATCCTCTTGGTGCATACATCATATATGAATTGAGCAGTGGAGTTTTTTTCAACAGTACACTCATAGTTCCAATAATTTTTCCGTTATTTTCAACAACCAGCATTTCGTGTTTCCAATTTGCTTTTACCTTTGCCCATTCAGGTGACTGTAAATAATGACTTTTATTATTGGATTGCAAAAAATCATATAATTTTTTTGTTTTTGCTGTTTGTTCATTTGTCAACATATTCATCTCCTATACTTTGGTTTAGGTTAGTATACTTTTTTAAAGTATAGGATTTTAATCTAAAAGCAATCAAAACAGCATATTAAATTATTTTGCAGTAGAATTGGAGGGCAATATAAAATTTATAGGTAACAGTGAAGATTGTTGTCTCAGCCTGTTAAAAAAAGCCGTTGGAATTTCCAACGGCTTTTGCTGTGTGTATTATGAATTACAGAAGACCATCCCAGGTGTCAACTTCTTTAGCCTTCATTTCTTCCTCATCAAACCAGTGCTGTGTTACAGACTTGCTCTCTGTGAAGAAGCGGTAAGCATCCTTGCCAAGGCAATGTAAATCACCGAAGAAGCTCTGCTTGTGACCGCTGAACGGAATAAATCCAACAGGTACAGGAATACCAACGTTGATACCAACCTGACCGCCGTCGGTGTAACGAGCAAACTGACGAGCATAGTAACCGCTCTGTGTGTAGATAACTGAGCCGTTAGCATATGGGCTTGCATTCATAATAGCAAGTCCCTCGTCAAAGTCCTTGCATCTCTTAACACAAAGAACCGGACCAAAGACCTCATCACTGCCGATAGTCATATCTTCAGTTACATTGTCGAAAATTGTAGGACCTACAAAGTAACCGTTCTCATAACCCTCAGGAAGCTCAGGATTTCTGCCGTCAAGAACAACGGTTGCACCTTCGTCAATACCCTTTTGAATATCTGCAAGAACTTCCTTGTAGTGCTTTTCGTATGTGATAGGTCCAAGACGTGTTGACTTGTCCCAGGCAGGACCGCAGTTGATGTTCTGTGCCTGTGCTTTAAGCTCAGCAACAAACTTGTCTGCAATTGACTCCTGAACAACTACGCAGGAGAGAGCCATACATCTCTGACCTGCACAGCCAAATGCAGAGTTGATAACACCGGCAACTGTTCTTTCAAGTGCACAGTCCTCAAGAATAAGAGCGTGGTTTTTAGCCTGGCAGAGTGCCTGACATCTTTTGCCGTTTGCCGCTGCCTTTTCATAAATCTTTAAGCCTACAGGAGTTGAGCCTACGAAAGTAATGCCCTTAACATCCGGATGCTCAAGGATTGTGTTAATTTCATTTCTTGAGCAGGTAACAATGTTGATAACACCGTCAGGAATACCAGCCTCTTTATAAAGCTCACCAATTCTCATAGCTGTTCTTGGAGTAAGTGAAGCAGCTTTTAATACCATTGTATTACCGCAGGCAACACAAACAGGAGCCATCCAGCCGAATGGAATCATAGCAGGGAAGTTAACAGGAACAATGCCTGCAAATACACCCATTGGCTCACGATATTTAACTGTGTCAAAGCCTGTTGATGCATCCATAAGGCTTTCACCCATCATAAGTGACGGAGCCTGAATAGCAAGCTCTGTACCCTCCTGTGCCTTACCTACGTCACCCTGAGCCTCGCCCCAGGTTTTACCGTTTTCTTCACAAACCAGCATTGTGAGCTCATCCATATGTTCAAGAAGAAGTTCTCTTACTTTATAGAGAATTTGTGCTCTTTTTCTTGCAGGAGTTGCTCTCCATGCAGGATAAGCTGCCTTTGCAGCCTCAATAGCCTCTAACACCTCATCGTTTGTGCAGCAAGGTGCCTGACCTGTAATCTCGCCTGTTGACGGATTGTGGAGGTCGTACCAAACCTCTGTCTGTGAGTCCTTGAACTCACCATTTACAAAATACTTTAATTTTTCCATAAAAATTACCCCTAAGTAAAATTTTTGCTTTTATATTTTACCATTATATTTTTGTAAATTCAATAGATAATGGGCATATTCACTAATTTTTAACTATTACATAGAATGAGATTAACGGGGTGATAGTATGACACTTTCCCAGATGAAAGTAAATGAGTCCGGATATATTATAAGTATTGACAACGGCTCGAATTTTGAGCGCAGGTTTTCAGATATGGGATTTATAACAGGGCAGAAAATAAGCTGTACAAATATCGGTATGTTTGGCTCGCCCATAGCTTATCAGATACGCGGCAGCAAGGTTGCACTGAGAAAAAGAGATGCTGACAGAATAGGAGTGGTTTTGTGATAAAAAATAAAAAGGTTTTACTTATGGGTAATCCGAATGTAGGCAAAAGCACAGTGTTCAATGAAATCACAGGCTCTCACCAGCACACGGGTAACTGGACCGGAAAAACAGTTGATTCCTGCAGCGGCAAATTCAAATACAAGTACAATGATTATGAGCTTGTGGATTTGCCGGGTACATACAGCCTTCTTGCCTCAAGTGAGGAGGAAAGAGTGGCAAGAGATTATCTTTGTTTCAATGAATATGATTGTGTTGTTTGTGTGGTGGATGCCACTAATTTAGAGAGAAATCTAAATTTGGTGCTGCAGGTATTGGAGCTGACAAATAAGGTGGTTTTGCTTCTTAATCTCTGCGATGAGGCAAAAAAGAAAAATATTGAGATTGATACCGAACTAATGTCAAAGCTTCTTGGTGTTCCTGTGGTAAAGGCAACAGCACGAAGCGGTAAGGGTATTAACGAACTGCTGGAAATCGTTTATCAGATTTCAAATGAAACTATGCTCAATGAAAATACAACATTGTTTTACAGCAATTCTGTTGAAAGTGCTGTGAAGCAGGTCAGCAGAGCATTGAAAGGGCAGATTGATACTGATAGAAACCTGAGATTTTTCTCGTTAAGGCTTATTGAAAATGATGAAAGCTTTAATTCTTCCTTCAAATCAAATTTTGGTGATGATATCCTCTTGAAGGGCAGTTTAAGAGCAGTCATAAAATCAGCACAAAACAAATTAAATCAGTTTGGAGTCAATGTTTCGCAGACGGTTACAACAGCAATATTTGACAAATCTGAGGATATATCAAAAGCTGTATCAAAAAAGCTTCCGTCAAAAAAGGATGCCTTTGAGCATAAGCTCGATAATCTTCTGCTCGGCAAATATACTTCAATACCGATAATGATTCTGCTTTTCGGAACCGTGTTGTGGATAACGATTGCAGGCTCAAATTATCCGTCAGATTGGCTGAGGGGTGTGTTTGATAATTTTCAGGTGTGGCTTGCAGATTGGCTGGTCAGCATTAATGCACCTGATATTTTTATAAGTCTTTTTGTTAACGGAATACTTCGTGTTCTTCTGTGGGTAGTTGCTGTAATGCTGCCGCCGATGGCAATTTTCTTTCCGCTGTTTGCTCTTCTTGAGGATTTCGGTATTCTGCCGAGAATTGCATTTAATCTTGATGGTGCCTTTGAAAGCTGCGGTGCCTGCGGAAAACAGGCACTCACTACCTGTATGGGCTATGGCTGCAATGCTGTGGGTGTAACAGGGGCAAGAATAATCGACAGCCCCCGTGAACGTCTTGTGGCAATTATCACAAACTCCCTGACCCCCTGCAACGGCAGATTACCTCCACCAATACTACAGCAACTCCTATGGCTGAAAACAATAAAAATTTCATCAAAGTGACTATAAATCCAACAGTCAATTTGTACAATTCGACCAAAATAAAAACTTTCAGAAAAAAGCATAACCTCAAGCGTACCGAACTCTCAAACTTAACCGGCATCTCAATCAATGCCCTCCAACTATGGGAACTCGAACAAGCCAAACCACATTATAAATATTGGAGAAAATTATTGCTGTTTATGAGGAATTATAAGAATGAAATTTGTTGAATATTGTATTAAATCTTCTTATTAAATTAAAAGAAAGCACTGAGTTCGTTAACGGATTCAGTGCTTTGTCATACTA
>JAIDEF010000036.1 GCA_029054965.1 Eubacterium sp. | reverse complement strand
CTTAAGAGCAAAACTGGCAGCGCTTATAACACTCAGGGGCTTTGGATTAGTAGTTGCACTATTGTCAAAATAAATCATCTATGCTCAACCCCTCTAATATTTATGCCGTTTTTTTTCAGTATATTAACAGGCTCATCACCCTTAGCATTAACCTCTACTGCATATCCGCAGCCATCCTCGTGTTCCGGCTTTTCAATTCTCACAATCTTGGGTCTGTAACCGCTTGAACGCAGCAAGCCGGCACTGCGCTGAGCATTTGTTATTGACCCCACCTTTATATATAAACTCATAGAATAGTTACCCCATTTCATAAAACATATTCCATTATATGCAAAAGCAGTTTTTAGGGTAAACAAAAAACTGCAAGGCCAGCCTTGCAGTTTTAAATTGATAATTATTTATTTTTCTTTGCTGCCTTCTGAGCCTTACGTCTTTCAAGCTCAGCCTGTTCCTCAGCACGCTTCTTAGCAGCCTCTTCTTCCTTAATTCTATCCTCTTCTTCAGCCTTTTCCTTAGCCTCATCATAGAGAGCAGCGATTTCATCAAAGTGACTGTAATTCTCCTGCTGGATAAGAAGCTTCTTCGCATCATTAAACGGCTTAGCAGCACGGTTAAACTTAGCAAATTCATCCATAAGAGCCTTAGCCTGCTTCTGAACATCCTTCTTCTCGTTGGTAACAGCCTTAATCTGAGTCTTAATCTCAGCAGCAAGCTCTTTCTCGCCCTCTTTCTTTGCAAGAGTCATCTTTTCGGTAAGCTCGAATATCTTAACATCACATTCATCTTCCTTATCAAAAAGAGCGGTGAGAGCAGCCATATCAGGCTCTGCAAACTCATTAAGAGTTCCGTAATACTTGTCAAATGCTTTCTTAGCAGAAATCTTCTTCTTTGCCATTTCAATTTCAAATTTACGGAATTCTTTTTCTTCCTCATTATTCTTAGGAAGTCCCTTTGCAACAGCAAGCTCACGGCGAGCTTCAGAAATATCAATATTCTTTATACCTGAAAGACCCTGAGCGTAAATTTCTGAGCATACAGCAACCTGGTGTCTGTAAAGATCTGAATTGAACTTGTCAAGCTCTGCACATACAAACTTAGAAATGTCGATTTCCTCATTGAAAATAAGTGCTTCTTTATAAGCCTTTTTAGCAGCCTTCTTTTCTTCCTTATCAGAAATACCTTTATATGAATTCTTGTCAACTGCCTTAGGCTCACTTGCTGCCATTTCACGGGCATTATTAACAAGGTCAATTGCTTCAACAAGCTGTCTGTTGCCAAGAGCATTATTGCCGTAGTCCTCAAACAGTGAACGAATCTGAAGAACACGAACAACACCCTTCTGCTTCTTTTCAGTGAAGTCATAGAAGAAATAAGGAACCATATTGAGGAAAGCACCTATTGCAGCCATAATAATAAGTGCACTCATCATTTTATAAAGCAGTCCCGGTTCACCTGTATCAACATCAAGAATATCAAATGCTTTTGCGTATCCGTTTCCTTCATAAACGCCATAAAACTTCTGAACAGCAGGAAGAACTGCAGATGTAGCAAGCGTTACACAGTCACCGATAGTTTTAACAGCAGAAAACATACCGTCAATACGTTCACCGGTTCTGTATTGCTGATAATCACGGATATCTGCCTGAATAGCAGGTGAAGTAATCTGCTCAAACGCACCAACCAACCAATTGAAATATACACAAATGAACAGCCACCAAATACTGTACATATTGGCTCTCATTGCAATAATGAATATGATATTAAGCGTATTTACAGCTAAAAGAACTCTCTTTTTGCCGAATTTTCTTATACAGAATGGTGCAAGAATCATACCCCACATTGCCGCATTGCCCGTAAGTGTCTGAATCAGAGCAAATGTACCACCGTTACAGGTGTGACCATAGGTATATGACCATTGAAGAATACTTCCGTAAGCACCTTCAAGAAAGCCCAGCCAGCCGGCAAGTGAAATAATCCAGAAATACTTATTCTTAGCAACCTCTTTTAATGCATCCTTAAAGCTAATCTGGATTGTATGTGTCTTTGCCTGAACAATTTTTTCTTGTGTATTCGTATAGACAACAATCGTCAAAAGCATACCAAGAATTGCAAATACAGGATAAGAAATTCTGTAAACCTTAATATCATAAAGATTATTATTTGCAGCAAACTGTGCAACAAGAGGAAGCACAATATTGATAATTGACGGAGCGAGTGAATAAACTAATGATTTAATTGACAAAACATCCGTACGTTCCTGAGTATTCGGTGATAACACGTGAATAAGATTTGTGTAAGCATCATTAAAGAAATTATAGAAAAACTGCAGCAACAGATTAAATACAAGCACCATTGCACAGGTAACTACATAGCTTATTTTCTGTCCGAAGACTATACCGCTTCCTAAAATGAATTCCAGCTTTTCATATGGGAACCATACATATGCCAATGCAATTATTGCAGTAGGAAGACCCATTGACAAAAGATACGGTCTGTATTTACCGCCCTTGCCTCTGGTATTATCAATCATATTCGCACGTACTGCCGTAAGCGGAATATTTGCTAATGTAGAAATTATGTAAAGTATATACATATCAGTCGGAGCAATACCAATTGCACCACCGACAATCATATTTGTTGTGTTAACCAAAAGGTTTGTGCCCATTGTAATTATAAAATAAGCACCAATACCGCCAAATGCATATGCCGCTATTTCTTTAAACGTCATATGTCGTCCTTTTGGGGGTTCCTTCCAATAAAAACGCACATTATCAAAAAGAGTCTGTGCCTTTTGTTTTATTCCTGTAACTTCTGCCATTAACATCTCTCCTTTTACGTAATTTGCAGTAAGAGTATTCTATCATACTTTCGTAACAAATACAACAAAAATTATTAATATTATGTCTATTATTTAGTTTAAATCTAACACAATAATTTCATCGTTTGACAAAACGACACTTATTTCGTCATTTTTTGCTTCATATGATGAAGAATTTTCCAGCTTACCATACTTATCATCAGTAACAGTACCTACAGGCATACCATCAGTATATTCAAGCTGACCGCTGATATAAGCTGCTATTCTTTTATCATTCATTCCAAAGTACTTTAATGCTTTACCGCTGTTATTCTCAATTTCACTTGCAGGATCAAAATAATACCAGTCATTATTAAAATTGACAAGAGAAATCATATCAGGAGTATTATCGTAGCTTACAGCATGGCTCGCCTTTCCTCCGCCGCATAAAACAAGATATTCAAACACTGAATTAACAGCAGATTTAATGCCCTTGCCCTGTAATATAACATCATAGGTATTTACAACACTGTTATCAACCTTAAAATTCTTAATAATATAGTCGTAAACATTAAATACAAACCGACTGCTGTTAACACTTCCATAGCCGCAGGCTTCAAGAATTTCATTAACCCTTGCGTTGAATTCTGCAACGAGCTCAAGATGAGTTTCAATATCATTTTTATATGTGATTTTAACACCTGATGAATCAGGCATAATATCAATGCTTTCAACTAAAGCATTCAACGGAAAGCCTGTATAATATAGCTGATTGACAGAATCAAGCATACGGATATTATACTTTACCTCTTCCTCACCCTTTATAACAGCATTGCAAAGATTTTCATAAGCACTCATTGCACTGGCATCATAATTGGCATAGTGACTGTCAAATGTTATGGGCAGATTGTCAGCCTGTTCATCTGTTTTATCTTTTGTACATCCTGCAAATACAGTAGCAACAATACATATCGAAATAAAAACTGAAATTATTTTTTTCATAATATTAACCCTTTATCTGTTTTAGTTTACATTCGCTCAGCGAAAAGAATTTTTTATATGCATCGCAGTAATCCTTATCACACCTGTTTCTTTTACATCCGCCGCCGCGGCAAACGTAAAAATAATCACATTCCTTACAATCAGGATTAAGCTTGAATGACTCTTTCAGAAATTCAACAGTCTTTTCACTGTGATAAAGCTCATCAAAAGACAAGCTGTTAATGTTACCCAGATACCACTCATCGGTACAATAAAAATCGCAGGGATAAACACTGCCGTCACCCTCAACCACAAACTGCGTTGAGCAGCAGCCGTTCATACCGCACTGCTCGGCATTCTTACCGTTAACAAGTGCTATATAATTATCAAATGAGCGGATTGAAACATATTCGCCCCGCATATAATCGTTAAAGTATACGTTAAATCCTCTTATTAAAAACTCGCTGTAATCATCAGCAGACATATACACATCTTCGTCATAATCACCGCTGAAGGGTCTGAGACAAGGAATGAACTGAAGATACCGTAAATCCTTTGATTTAAAAAATCTATAAGCTTTCCTGAAATTATTTGCTGTTCTTTTTGTTAAAACAGACAACACATTAAAAGTAACATCATACTTTTTCAAAAGCTCAATACCCTTTACAACATCGTCAAAAGAACCTTTGCCGTCCGGATAAATACGGTAAGAATTAAGTTCTTCATCACCGTCAAGAGATACACCGATTAAGAAATTGTGCTTTTTAAAAAACTCGGCAAATTCATCATTAATTAAAGTGCCGTTAGTCTGCAGGCAGAAATGAACAGGTGAATTCTGTGAATTTTTCTTTTTAACAAAATCAACAAAAAACTTGAAAAAATCAACTCCGCTTAAAAGCGGCTCGCCACCCTGAAAAGTAAAATACACATCACTGCCTTTGGCAAAATCAAAAGCAGAAAGTATCACATTTTCAGCAGTGCTTTTTGTCATCATTCCCTTTGAATACTCGCTTCGCTCACCCGCAAGTGAACTGTAAAAGCAATATTCACATTTTAGATTACAAAGACTTGATGACGGCTTAAGCATAACTGATATAGCCATTTAATCACCTACAATTCATACCAAACATTTTTAATATTATATTATATTTTAAAGCTTAATACAAGCAATATAGAAAAAATCCCGACGGACAAGCCATCGGGATTTTGTAATTACCTTTGTGAATAAAAATTATTCAGCATCAGGAGCATAGTAATCAACAAGCTTTGCAAGCTTATTGTACTTTTCAATTGAGTTCTCTGCTGCGATAGCGAAGAGCTGCTCTGCCTTGCCCGGGAATGCTCTCTTAAGTGAAGAATATCTAACCTCACCCTCGATAAATTCAACATAGTCAGCAGTTGGAGCCTTGCTGTCAAGTGAGAACGGATTCTTACCCTGTTCAATAAGAGCAGGATTATAACGGAACAAGTTCCAGTAACCTGCAGCAACAGCTTTCTTCTGCTCTGTCTGGTTGAATGGCATCTTGATACCATGGTTGATACAAGGAGCGTAGCAGATAATGATTGAAGGACCATTGTAAGCAGCAGCCTCCTGGAATGCCTTCAGACACTGGTTAGCGTTAGCACCCATAGCAACCTGAGCAACGTAAACATAACCATAGCTCATAGCAATCTGAGCGAGGTCTTTCTTCTTAACAACCTTACCTGAAGCAGCAAACTTAGCAACAGCACCTGTTGGTGTAGCCTTTGAAGCCTGACCGCCTGTGTTAGAGTAAACCTCTGTATCAAATACAACAATGTTAACATCCTCGTTAGATGCGATAACGTGGTCAAGACCGCCG
>JAIDEF010000359.1 GCA_029054965.1 Eubacterium sp. | reverse complement strand
GTCTATGCATATAGGACAGCATATAATTTTTGACGAAAATCATCACAATGGTGTTTGGCAAAGAGTAAATGAAAAATCTGATATAGTTAAGGATATTTATAATAATTCGGAGAAATACAAAAATATTAAGTTGGAGCACCACACCTCTGTGGCGTTAAGAGAGCTTGCATTGGAAAAAGTAAGAATTGAGAAATATCCTAATTATCCATCAAGAATGGCTTGCTTATATGTTTCAGAAACATTAGAAGAAGCTGAAAAATGGTTTGATTATTTTGTTGGCTTAGGCAGACCGACTTTTCAAATTGTAAAATTGAAAGTTAATGGTAATATGTTTTATGGTGATGCAACAAAATGCTTTGACGGCAAATTGAAAGAAACAGAAAATCTAACCCTTGCTGAAAGGTATTGGGATAACAAATATATCAATAAAAACTCAATTATTGAAATACTTGTCGATGGAGATATTGAGGTTGTTGATATATTAAAGGAAAAGTGTTATGTCTAAAAAAATAGGATACTGTGGTAATCATTGTGAATACTGCTTTTTTACTGATTGTGACGGCTGTAAAAGCAATAACCCGAGCTGCTCTTATGCAAATCTATTTGATGATAAAAAATGCCCTAATGTTGTTTGTTGTGAAAGTAAATCAATTAAGGGCTGCTGGCAGTGCGATAAATTAAATAACTGCAAAATTGGCTTTTTCAGTTCAGGTGAAAATGATGCAAAGGCATATTCGTTATACATAAAGAAATACGGTGCTGAAAAATATACAAATAGAATTTTGGAATTGATTAACAATGGTTATAACTATCCAAGAGAGTTTAAAGATGTTAATGATATAGAGAAAATTTTAGAAATATTTAATAGTTAGGGTGATGAAAATATGTTAAATGATACTTGGGAAATTGTATATAACGCGGCGAAAGCAGTTGTTAATCCTAAGAAAATCAGTGAGCAGATATGCTCAGGAGGAGTGGGTGCAGCCGTTGTTACCAAAAAAGGCAACATATATACAGGTGTTTGCATTGCTACGGATTGCTCACTTGGTATGTGTGCAGAAAGAAATGCACTATCGACAATGATTACAAACGGAGAATATGAAATAAAAATGGTAGCGGCGGTTAACAAAAAAGGTCATGTGCTGCCGCCTTGCGGTGCTTGTCGTGAATTTATGATGCAGTTAAAAAACTCATCAGATATTGAAGTGCTTGTTGACAATAACGGTACTGTGGTTAAACTGAAAGACTTAATGCCCTATTCATATTCGTGAAAGGATACAAATGAAATTAATGAATACAGATAAATTCTTTGACTTAGCAGCAGAAAATTTGAAATTAGGAAAAGTAATGGAAAAGCCTGTTCAGGTAACAGGCGGATTTATGCATATGAAGGTAGGTACATAATTAAACTTTTAAATCCTAATATTATGAAACGTCCTACTGCTATGGACAACTATAAAATTGCTGATGATATTGAAGAGCTATTAAAGCGAAATAATATTCCTGCTGTTTATGCCTTAATATTTAATGGCAGTAAAATGCAGGAGCTGAATGGTCAATATTATTATGTTTTTGAGTGGTATGACGGCAGGTCATTGAAAGACGATGAAATAAAGATTTTTCATTGCAAAAAAATTGGCGAAGTATTAGCAAAGATTCATAACATTGATTTAAAAAATGAGTCTTTTGAGCGAAATGAAATACATATTGAATGGCAGAAATATGTAACTCTTGCGAAAAAAGTGAACTCACCTATTTATGATATTATCAAGGATAAAGTTGACTTGTTCAATAACAGTATGACGAAAGGTAATAAAGCGGTTAAAAAATTGCCGCCCGTCAAAGCAATCTGTCATAATGATATGGACAGTAAAAATGTTATGTGGTTTAATGATGAATTTAAGCTGATTGATTTGGAGTGCTTGGGTTATTCTAATCCATATTTGGAGTTGTTTGAGCTTGCTTTGTGTTGGTCAGGGTATGAAACCTGCAATATCGACTTTAGCCTGTTCAATGCATTTTTCAAAGCATATTTTGAAAATACAAATCTTGATACTGATATTGATTGGGAGGTTATTTATTACAGCAATTACGGAAGACTTGAATGGCTCGAATATAATATCAAGCGTGCTTTGATGCTTGAATGTGATACTGCCGAAGAACAACAGCTTGGTATCAGCGAGGTTAAAGAAACCATAGAGCATATTATCTATTATGATAAAATGAAAAATGATATTCTGAAAAATATTTCTGTATAAAAACAACCCACTCCAATATAGCTGAGGTGCGATATCGGAGTGGGTTGCTTTTATATCGTATTATGCATTAATCTTCATCTTTAGGATAGCGTTCGGGGAGGAGGCGTGCCTTCATAAGAGTAAATGCAATTGCAGGGATTAGCACGAGATGGATTGCGATACCCGGAAGAGCAGTTGCAAAGTGTGTTGTTGCCCATGCAGCAAGAGTAAATTCACCCCTTGCAAAAATCAGTGCTTTTGCAATTCCTGCTGCGATTCTGCCTGCAAGCATTGCTGTTACAAGACTTATATATAAATCCGCATAGGTTTTTTTTGTATAAATAAATCTCATCATAAGTCCGGCGATAAGACCATAGACAGCACATTCTATCATCATAGGCGGAAGCACTGCAGCAGGCGGCATTCCTGTGAAAAGACTTGAAAGCAGAGGACCTGCTATACCGCAGAAAAGTCCGTACTGCCAGCCGCATGCGATACCGCAGAGCAGAACAGGAATATGCATCGGGCAGTATATGGAACCTGCATTTGGTATTGCGTGAAAGGCCTGCGGCAGTACAACGCAGAGCGCAATACATACAGCGGTAATAATTGATTTTTTTACAATAGACATTTTGTTCATATCATCTCTCCTTTGTCTGTTTTTGCTGACAAGAATATATCACAATGAAAATTGTCGTGCAAGCCCCCAGGGGGGTCATTTTTTTATGTAATATCCCCCAGGGGGGGTTGTTTTAGGCTAGGTATTAATGTAATATAAATGGCATGAATTATATGTCGGGAGGAATAAAAGTGTCTTTTATTGAAGCTGAAAAATTAATACACTCATATTCCTTTGCCGGCAGTAAGCACCGCTCACTTGATGAGGCTTCTTTAGCTGTTAACAAGGGCGAATTTGTTACAGTTCTCGGATGCAACGGCTGCGGTAAAACAACGCTTGCAAGGCATCTGAATGTGCTTTTGCCTGTACAGAGCGGTGAACTGACTGTTGCAGGTGTTAATGCTGCTGATGAGAATAATATATGGTTAATACGCAGCAGGTGCGGTATGGTCTTTCAAAATCCTGACAATCAGTTCGTTTCAACACTGATTGAAGAGGATTTAGCATTTGCACCAAGAAATTTTGGTGTTCCTGAGAATGAAATTCCAAAAAGAATAAAAAAAGCACTTTCTGCTGTTGGTATGAGCGGTTATGAAAAGCATTCACCGCATATGCTTTCAGGCGGTCAGAAGCAGAGAATTGCTATTGCAGGAGTTCTGACTGCACAGCCTGATATTATGGTTTTTGATGAGGTTACCTCAATGCTCGATTCACAGGGCAGAGAGGATGTGATATCAGCAATTAAAAAGCTGCATAGGAGCGGACATACAATAATAATGATAACTCATTATATTGATGAGGCAGTGTTTTCTGACAGAGTTGTTTTGATGAAGAATGGCAGAATAATGGCTGATGGCAGGCCTGAAAGTATTTTAACTGATATTGATTTGCTTGGTAGTGCAGGCCTGACTGCTCCGATGCCGGTGAGAATGTATTATGATCTTGCTGAGAGGGGTATTGAGCTGAAAAAATGCCCTTTAACTGCTGAAGAATTGGTGGGTGAGTTATGTCGATTGAATTAAAATCAGTTTCATATACCTACGCACCGAATACTAATTATCAGACTCAGTCACTTGATAATATAAATCTGACAATCAGTGACGGTGAATTTGTAGGGATTATGGGTCAGACCGGCTGCGGTAAGTCAACCTTAATCCAGCTTATTGACGGCTTGCTTGTGCCTGATCAAGGCTCTGTTTTGCTTGACGGGCAGGATATTAATAATAAAAAATATGACAGAAGTATTCTGCGTAAAAATATAGGGCTTGTTTTTCAGCTCCCTGAATATCAGCTTTTTGAAACTACTGTTGAACGTGATATAGCTTTTGTGTTAAAGCATTCGCATTTGAGCAAGGATGAGATAAAATCAAGAGTTATTGAAGCACTCAATTCAGTTGGATTTGATTATGATAAGATTAGAGGAAAATCTCCGCTCAGCTTCTCAGGCGGAGAAAAGAAACGGCTCGCAATCGCAGGTGTTCTTGCCTCCGAGCCGAAAATACTTATATTTGATGAGCCGATTGCAGGGCTCGATTATCAGGGAAGAACTACGTTTTTAAAGCTTATTAAGGAACTTAATGAAAACGGTATAACAATAATAATGATTTCACATGACAGTAATGTTATGGCTGAATATGCATCACGAATAATTCTTATGGATAATGGACGGATAATATGTGACGGCAGTGCCGAAACGGTGCTTTCCGACTGCGAAATGCTTAATCAAATCGGTGCCGGTACAAGTGAGGCTGTTTCTGTCAGCAATATGCTCAGACAAAGAGGTGTTGAAATTAATTCTGATACTGTGAAATATGGTCAGCTTTTAGATGAAATCAGCAGGATATACGGAGGTGCTGATATATGAAGTATCTTCCTACAGGAATGTATCAGCAGGGCAATTCTGTTGTGCACAGACTTAATTCAACAGTAAAAGTATTGCTTCTTATAATACTTCTTGCATCTGTCATAGTCGCTGATACTTTATCAGGCTATGGGGTGCTTGTTGCGTTCGCTGCTGTTGTTGTATTATTGTCACATATAGGATTAAAATCAGCTCTTGGCGGTATAGACAGAATGATTTGGTTTTTTGTTGTTATTTTTATAATGAATCTTTGCTTTTTTCAAAGTGAAAATGCATGGGTAAAATTCTGGATTTTTTCGCCGTCATATAACGGAATGATGCAGGGAATAAAGGTTGTTGTAAGGGTTGCGGTGCTGATGGTTTTTTGCAACATTCTTAATATGACGACACCGCCTGTGGAAATAACAAGGGCAATGGAAAATGTTATGTCACCGCTCAGAATAATAAAAGTACCGACATATCAGCTTGCATTAATTCTGTCAGTAGCAATACAGTTTATACCAACTCTTTTTGAAGAGGCAGATATGATAAAAAAAGCACAGACAGCAAGAGGAGCCCGGTTTGACAGCCGTAAAATCAGAGATAAGGCAGGGGCTGTTATTCCTATGGTTGTGCCGATATTTGTATCAGCCTTCAGACGTGCTGACGAGCTTTCGCTTGCAATGGAAGCGAGAGGCTGCCGTGTAGATGTCAGACAGAGCAAAAACTGCAGGTTGCATATCGGTTTGGCTGAAATAATGGCACTTTTAATCTGCACGGCATTGCTTGTTTTGCAGATTATCATATAGTAAAAGGAATGAAAATTTATGGAGAAACAGGATATAATTAATTTTTTTGATGAGCATGCCCACCACTGGGATGACGATATGATACGAAATGACAGTATTATAAATACAATCCTTGATAACGCAGGTGTGAGCGATGGCAAAGCTGTTCTTGATGTTGCCTGCGGTACAGGCGTGCTTTTTCCTGATTATTTATGCAGGAATGTTATGTCTGTTACAGGAATCGATATTTCACCCAAAATGGCAGAAATTGCAGAAAATAAATTCAGACAGAATAATATAACTGTGATTTGCGGTGATGTTGAGGAAATGAATTGTACAGAGCCTTTTGATTGTGCTGTTGTTTATAATGCTTTTCCTCATTTTACCAACCCGGACAGGCTCATAAAAAAGCTCAGTGAAATGGTAAAGGTCGGAGGTACTGTTACCGTCGCACACGGAAAGAGCAGAAAAATGATTGATCATCATCATTCAGGGGCAGCAAGTAAGGTTTCTGCTGGCTTGATGTCTGAGAATGAGCTTGCTGAAATATTCAGTAAATATTTAAAGGTAATCATTAAGATATCAGATGATAAAATGTATCAGGTAACAGGAATAAAGGAATAATTTAAAACCGCTGACTGAATCAGCGGTTTTTTTAGTGAATATTTTCATATTGTGTTTATTTTTTTGTATTTTATAATGACATTAGATAATAAGTTTAA
>JAIDEF010000358.1 GCA_029054965.1 Eubacterium sp. | reverse complement strand
ATATAATACACCCATAAGTGATGAGCCTATTTGAGTCGCAAGTCGGATACGCTGTGCCTCGCCACCTGAAAGTGTTGAAGCCTCACGTGCAAGAGAAAGATATTCAAGACCAACAGAATTTAAAAACTGAAGTCTTTCCTTAATCTCATTCACTACAAGATTTCCGATAAGTTGTTCCCTTTCGGTAAGCTCTAAATTTGTGATGAATTCAAGCTCTTCACCAATCGGCATTGAGCAGAATTCATAAATATTCAGACCGCCGACAGTGACACTCAGTACCTCAGGCAAAAGTCTTGAGCCTTTGCAGTCAGGACACACACAGGTTGTCATAACCGCTTCAATATCATTTCTTGACCATTCACTTGTGGTTTCATTATATCTTCTGTTAAGATTTGATACGATACCCTCAAAATCAGTCTTGTAGCTGCCTGTACCATAAGATGTGACACGTTTCATTGAAATCTTTTTGCCGTCAGTTCCGTAAAGGATGGCATCAAGTCCTTCCTTACTAATCATTTCAACAGGCACATCAAGTGAAAAACCATATTCCTTGGAAAGTCCCTCATAATACATTTTTGCAATTGAGCCGTCATTAACATTCCATCCTGACGCTTTGATTGCACCCTGATTTATTGAAAGCTTTTTATTGGGAATAATTAAATCAACATCTATTTCCTTATATGCACCAAGACCGCTGCACTTTTTGCATGCTCCAAAAGGATTGTTGAATGAAAACATTCTGGGACTCATTTCCTCTATAACAGCACCATGCTCAGGACAGGCGTAATTAAGCGAAAAAAGCTCCTCTCTTTCACCAACAATATCAACAAGCACAACACCTTCGGCAAGACGGGTTGCAGTTTCAATTGAGTCTGCAAGACGTGTCTTGACCGTATCATTGATAATAAGTCTGTCAACAATAACCTCAATATTGTGTTTTTTATTTTTGTCCATTTTTATATCTTCGCTGAGATCATAAACAGAGCCGTCAACACGAACACGAACATAACCGCTCTTTCGGATATTATCAAGCTCCTTAACATACTCACCTTTTCTTCCGCGAACAATAGGAGCCATTATCTGGATTTTTGTTTTTTCAGGCAGTTTCAAAACTGTATCAACAATCTGATCAACAGTCTGCTGAGTTATCTCCCTTCCGCACTTTGTACAGTGAGGAATACCTATTCTTGCATAAAGAAGTCTTAAATAATCATAAATTTCCGTAACAGTGCCGACTGTTGAGCGGGGATTGCGCGATGTAGTTTTCTGGTCAATTGAAATAGCAGGAGAAAGCCCGTCAATATAATCAACATCAGGCTTTTCCATCTGACCGAGGAACTGCCTTGCATATGACGAAAGTGATTCAACATAGCGTCTTTGACCCTCGGCATAAATAGTATCAAATGCAAGGCTCGATTTGCCCGAACCTGACAAGCCTGTAAACACAATCAGCTTGTCCCTTGGAATTGTAATATCAATATTTTTAAGATTGTGCTCTCTTGCACCCTTAACAACTATATTCTTATTCATCCTTAACCTCTGCCTGCTGTAATTTTGCGAGAGCCTTTCTGCCCTCCTCCGTTACAGGCTTTATCCATTTTTTTGAAAAATAAAATTTTAAACAGCATATTACCTTGGGAATATCCTCAAAAATGTACATAATTGCATATGCCGCCAAAAACGGTACTTTAAATATATAAACTGCAATGAGTGTTGCAGGAACTGACATCAGCCACAGACATATCAGCTCAAACTTAGCACCTGTGAAGGTATCACCACCCGAGCGGAATATTGACACAATTTGCAGATACGGGAACATTCTGAACGGAAAAGCTATTGCATAAATCAGCATCATTATACCTGCCGTATCTATTGCAAGCTGACTTATATTGCTGCCCATATTGAATATATTTACAAGCTGATGTCTGAAAACAATAATCAGGACAGACACAAAGGCCGCAATAACAGGAACAATTATTGAAAAACGCTTTGAATCCTCAATGCCCTTTTTAATCTCACCCATACCAATTGACTTGCCTATCATAACAGACGATGCACTGCATATACCAATAAAGAGAACAAAGCAGATATTTTCAAAGCTTCTTACAATCGTAAGGGCTGAAAAATACTCATAGCCCATATTGCCGTAAATAATATTATAGGTGAAGGTACCCAGTCCCCACATACTTTCATTAACAACAATCGGTATTGCCTTTTTTAAATATTCCTTAATCTCAATCCTGTTGAATTTAAAAAATTCTTTGGACTTTGTAGCAATAAGATTTTTTTGAAACAGTGATATAACGATAATCATAACCACACCGAGCCATGCAGATATAACCGTAGCCAAGGCTGCACCCTTAACGCCCATTTGAGGGAAACCGAATTTACCGAAAATCATAGCATAATCAAGAAAAATATTTAAAACAGTAGTAAATGCAGATGCATACATTGGAAGCTTAACCTCTTCAACCGCTCTGAGAACAGCAGCAAGAATGTTGGTTAAAGCAATAGGAATATATGAAAATGCAACAACCTTTAAATATTCTGCACCAACAGATACAACCTCAGGGTCAGAGTTAAATATCCTTATTACATATTGCGGTATTCCAATACTTACAACTGTAAACAAAACCGATACACCAAGTGAAAATGCTATGGATATACCGCCGATATGACGTATTTTCTTTAAATCCTGAATACCCCAGTACTGAGAAATAAACACTGATGTTGCCGAACAGAAGCCGACTAAAATCATATTCATCAGCCATGCCCACTGTCCTATCATTCCGACGGCGGAAAGAGCAACAGTTCCAAGCGAGCTGACAAGCAGAGTATCCGCCAGAGTAAAAGAGCTTGTCAGCAAATTCTGCAGTGCAACAGGCACAGTAAGCCTTACTGCAGTTTTCCAAAACTTTTTATCATTAAATAACCTTGTCATTTTTAGTATTCCTAATAATCTTTAATCTATTTTTCCAATTCTGCAATCTGGTCACGAAGATATGCGGCATGCTCAAACTCAAGCATACGTGCAGCCTCCTTCATTTCACGGGTTAGCTGCTGAATCATTAACTGTTTTTCCTTCTTTGTCAAATGCTTCTTCTTACCCGATAATTTTTCTTTTGAGGTAATTTCGATAACCTGACGAACATCCTTTTTAATGGTTTTAGGTGTTATGCCGTGTGCTTCATTGTATTTTTGCTGAATATCACGTCGTCTGACTGTTTCGGTTATAGCACGCTCCATTGACGGTGTAACACTGTCAGCATACATAATAACCTCACCGTTTTCATTTCTTGCGGCACGTCCTATAGTCTGGACAAGTGAAGTTTCACTGCGCAGAAATCCCTCTTTATCAGCATCAAGAATTGCAACAAGAGAAACCTCGGGTATATCAAGACCCTCTCGCAGAAGATTTATACCAACAAGAACATCAAATTCTCCAAGCCTTAAATCACGGATAATTTCCATTCTTTCAATAGTATCTATATCGTGGTGCATATAACGCACCTTAACGTCAAAGCCTTCAAGATATTTTGTCAGATCCTCAGCCATTGCCTTTGTAAGAGTTGTAACGAGTACACGCTCCTTACGCTCTGTCCTCATATTAATTTCACTAAGAAGATCATCCATCTGATCCTCAGTAGGCTTAACATTAATAACCGGGTCAAGAAGCCCTGTAGGTCTTATCACCTGCTCAACAATCTGCGTGCTGTGCTCCTTTTCAAAAGCATTCGGTGTTGCAGAGGTAAATATGACCTGATTGATTTTTTTATAGAACTCATCAAACTGCATCGGTCTGTTATCGAGTGCAGACGGCAGTCTGAAGCCATATTCAACAAGGCTTTCCTTTCTTGCTTTATCTCCTGCATACATTCCTCTGACCTGTGGCAGCATAACGTGGCTCTCGTCACAGAACAGTAGAAAATCATCCGGCATATAATCAATAAGCGCAAATGGTGCAGCACCTGGCTTTCTGCCGCTCATAACGGCAGAATAGTTCTCAATACCCTTGCAGAAACCCGTTTCTCTGAGCATCTCAATATCATTCATTGTGCGTTCTTTTATACGCTGTGCTTCAAGCAGCTTGCCATTTTCTTCAAAATATGCAACTCGCTCAACCATTTCATTATAAATTTTTTCAATAGCAATATTCATTTTTTCCTGACCGACAACATAGTGTGATGCAGGATATATACAAACGTGAGATAAAATACCCTCAACCTTGCCTGTTAATGGATTTATTTCACATATACGGTCAATATCATCACCGAAAAATTCAACCCTTATCGCATTACCCGAGGAGCCTGCAGGAAAGATTTCGAGTGTGTCACCACGAACCCTGAACTTATTTCTTACAAAATTAATATCATTTCTTTCATACTGAATCGAAACAAGCCTTTCAATCAACTCATCTCTGCCGATTTCCTTGCCTGTTCTGAGAGAAATCACCATGCTCTGATAATCTATAGGGTCACCGATTGAGTAAATACAGGATACTGATGCAACAATTATTACATCACGCCGTTCAAATAATGATGCTGTAGCAGAATGACGCAGCTTATCTATCTCATCATTGATTGAGCTGTCCTTCTCGATATAAGTATCAGTTGTAGGAACATATGCCTCAGGCTGATAATAGTCATAATAGGACACAAAATATTCTACTGCGTTTTCAGGAAAAAACTCCCTAAACTCACTGCAAAGCTGTGCAGCAAGGGTTTTATTATGTGCAAGAACGAGTGTTGGACGATTAACCTTTTCAATAATATTTGCCATAGTAAAGGTTTTACCTGAGCCGGTAACACCCATAAGCGTCTGTTCCTTATCACCACGAAGAACGCCCTTTACCAAAGCATCAATAGCTTCAGGCTGATCTCCTGTCGGTTTAAATTTTGACACCAGCTTAAACTTGTCCATAATAGCTCCCTGACTCTGTTTTAATAAATTTTTACATTCATTATATTATATGATAAATAAAAATATTTTTCAATAGATTTAGCAAAAAATCTCGAACTTTTGTTCTTAAAAAATTTTAAAGCTGCAAGGCATATAAAATTAGTAAAAAGAATACTATTCCTTGGGTGATGAAAATGTTTACTGCAATACTTTCTGCCATATCGGCACATTTAATTTATTTCATATTGCATATTCAAAACACCTCCAGCTTTCCAAAGCCGCTCAGTCCGAAGGAAGAGGCTGAGATGCTGAAAAGAATGGAGGAAGGAGATAAAAACGCAAGAGCAATACTTATTGAAAAAAATCTCAGGCTTGTAAGCCATATAGTAAAAAAATATTATTCAAAAACAAATGACACCGACGACTTAATAAGCATAGGAACAATAGGATTAATTAAGGCTATAGACTCATTCAAAGCAGACAAAAATGTCCGGCTTGCCACATATGCCAGCCGTTGTATTGAAAATGCTATACTAACATAACAGCAACAATTTGCACTTTGAAGTTGCAAAAAGCATGCATTTTGCCTGAAATTGATAAATGGATTGTGTTCATGTCATTATCCAACGCATATATCCTGCATAGAATTAAGAATGGCAAAGTTGAATACTCTCCCCTGTTTTGTGTTAAACTTAAAGTTAATAATTATAAACATTATTCTTTTAATGCGTTTAATGAAATTGATGATACAACCTTTGGCGGTGCTGTTAAAAAGCAGAGAATTGAAAAGCATATGACTATAAAGCAGGTAGCAAACATTGTTGGTATCAGTGTCGATACTCTAATACGAATTGAACAGAATAAATACGATTTACATAATGCGGACAAGCTTAAAAAATTGTGCAATATTTTAGATTTAGACGCACAAAAAATCTGCTCACCCTATCAGCTGTTCCTACTAAACAACCAAGGTGAGCAGATAAAATCATGTCGTCAAAAACATAATCTTACGCAATTTGAATTTGCAAATATATTTTCAGTCAATAAGAAAACTGTGTCTAAATGGGAAAATAATAAATCTCAAATTACTTATGAAAAATGGGAGATTTTCAATACACTTCTTGAAACAACTTACTATCTATAATAATTTGCAAAGCTTTAA
Source organism: Eubacterium sp. (assembly GCA_029054965.1). GTDB lineage: Bacteria > Bacillota > Clostridia > Oscillospirales > Acutalibacteraceae > Eubacterium_R. The sequence goes on along the minus strand of JAIDEF010000358.1, from coordinate 156 downwards.
CTGCTGTACAGTATTCAATCTCTTCAAATAAAAGAGAAGAGGTTATGCTTTCGTAATCTGATTTATATACATCTTTATCAATTATTTCCTGCAAAAGTAAATTAATATCAACGCCATCTTGTGCAGATAAACATGTTTTATGTTTTTTGCGTTCTT
>JAIDEF010000357.1 GCA_029054965.1 Eubacterium sp. | reverse complement strand
ATATTATAATTGTAAACACCTTTTTTTCACTTTTGCCCATATTTATCCTTCACTATCTTTTTTACTTTTAGAAACCAGAACCACCCAGTAAAACAACGGAATAATCAAAAACAACAAACTTGCATATCCCCATACACCGACAGCGACACCAAGCAAAAGATATACTGTAACCACCATTTCCGGAACAGGCATAAGAAGTGCAAATACCTTTTTGTTATTCGCCTTGCAGGCAATTGCAAACCTGTAATAAATAGGAATTGTCATAAAGATTATCCATAAAGGATGCCAAATTTTAAATGCCATAGACAATGCAACATATAAAAACGCCACTATAATCGGGAAGGGAAAAATCAAAAGCTTTTTTGCCGCCTCAGGATAAATGCCAAAGTCATTTGCCTTTGAAAGCAGTGATTTCATTTTGCCTTTAAAATCATATTCCTTTTTACCTGTATTTTTTACGATTACCTTGTCACCGCTCACATCAAGCAGCTCGTCAATAGTCAAGCCATATATTTTGGACAATGCCATAAGATTATCAATTTCAGGCGAGGACTCTGCCCTCTCCCACTTTGACACAGACTGACGACTGATACCAAGCTTTTCAGCCAGAACCTCCTGACTGTATCCGTTTTCCTTTCTTAATTGCTGTAATCTGTTAGCAGTCATTATATCCATAATTCATTCACCTCTGCTTAATTTTCAGCAGTCTGTCCTGCTGTTTAAACAAATTATATCAGATTTATCAAAATAAAAGCTATATACCATAGTTTACAAAAGGAATTTTTTTGTCAACCGGCAGTTGCATCAGTCATTTGGAATATAATTTTTGTTCAGACTTTCAATAGTTTTAACTGTTTCGTTAATGGTATTATTAAATTCGTTCTCATTTTCACCGGCAAAATAAACAAGGCTGAATTTATCCTTATCATAGCTGCCTTCATCATTCATAAACTTAGGCACCCTGTACGCCTTATCCTCAAAGGTGCTTTTATAGGTATATTCACCATCAATATAATAATTCTTATAGCCGTAATCATTAATCAGTCGGGCTGAGAACACGCTGTCAAAGCTGCCATTCTTATATTCATAAATCCTTGATGCAGCGGTATAATTATAATCACTGCTGTAATTATAAACATTTGAACATATTGCCGCTGATTTTTCATCAATTCTGAGCATTAAATAGCTGACATCATTGTCACCAAAATAATTTGATACATTATCACTGCTGAAAACCTTTTTTGTAACAGTTCCGTTCCAACTATAAACCTCAACACAATAGGTCGGATTTTCAATAATTATAAACTGACCGTTATAGGCATTTGTTGCACTTTGCTTGAGCATTTTGCGGTAAACCAAAACAAGCTCCTCGTTATCATCACCATCAAAATCAATCAAATCAACATAAGCAAGACCCTCAATGTAGGTCAGCCCCTTGTCCTTGGCAATCTTCGCCTTGCCGTATTTTTCATTCCTTGCTTCAATGATTTTATAATATGCTTCTGCCTTCCGTTCTGCGTCACTGCGCTGATTATTGATTGCCGGAAGTGAAACAGTGTGAAAGCTGTCAATATTATCTGTAACAGTATCAATAATACTTTCTGCTTTTGATGCTTTGATAACAGAAAGCTTTATTGTTTCAAAATCCTGAGCATTGATTTTGCCCTTAATTGAATAAATATCATTCTTATAATCATAGTCACAGCTTAAGCTTTCCTTAAAGCTATCACCCTTCAAATTTAACATTTTGACCTTAGACGGGTCATCGGCAGTTGATTTACAGATATAATATTTATTGTTTTTATAATAAAATGAAATCCAGCTTCCATCCTTTATATCATTTGTGCTGTTGGCAACATCACTGTAAAGCTTAACAAAATCCTTGCCGCTATAGCCCCACACCTCAAGAGTGTAGACATTTTTATTATTGTAGCAAAGCATCAGCTCAGCATCACCATCATTGTTAAAATCCATCTGTCTTGCATAGCAAAGACCTGTAAGACGAGCCATCCCCTTGCCATAATCATCACTGTCAAGGCTGTCAAACTTAGGTATACCATACTCGGTTATATAATCTGTACAGACCTTGCCTGCATCATTATAAAACTTGTCAATTTTTTCATTCTGTGAATTAATGGTATGACTGAAAATCAGAATAAACACCACAATAATAACAACAAAAATTGCAAACGCTGCTGCCTTAAACAGCATAGAGCTGAAATTAGGCAGTCTTATAAGCTCTTTAGCATCATCAAAGGAATTGCTATGAATAAAATCTTCAACAGTATACCTTGCCTTTCGGGCAAAGGAACTAAAATCAATATTTACTTTGCTGCTTGTTTTTATTTCAAGCTCTTCGGGATCATCATCAAAATAATTATATTTTCTCACAGCTATCCTCCTTTGAACATAGTATCATTATAATTTTATCATATATGGTAAAAATTATCAATATTAAATATATGTATAAAAATCACAGAATTCAATATAAAATCGAAAAACTCAGGAAAATAAATTCCTGAGTCTTTCGATTTGAAAAAAGTACATAAAATACAACAAATTTTTTAATTAAACCTGAGCTTTCGTTTATTAAAATAAACCGAAATCAGAAGCAGCACCACACCCGCAAGCACCATAGGCATAAAGCTTGCCTTTGCTGACTCCATTGTTAATGGTGTAACATCATAAAATATCGGAAAAACCGCACCATCAATGCTGTAAGCAATCATCGGATTTGCGATAGTATAAACCAAAACCATCAGCAAAGTTATTGGTATTGATTTAGTGAGATATGTTAAAAACTGAACAAAACAGTAGAAAAATAAACAGACACAAAAGAGCTTTACAGGCTCATATTTCAAAGAGCTGTCAGCCTGAATGTAAAACGCAAACTGAATAATTGACACGAAAAAAAACAGTATAAACGCAATGAATGTATCCATCGTCTTGATTTTATTTTTGCAGACAAACAGCAATTCATTACCCTGTCCCTCAATATAATCCCTGTTAATAAAAATTACCCACCATATACTGCATATAGGTATTATAATCAGCGAAAACCGCATAACCGTCATTGCAAAAAACGGTCTTGTTTTTTCACTCATATATGAAATCAGGCAGATAAACGGCAAAAATATATCCGCTACAATTATCGGAATAAAAAAATTCCAGTGCAGATTTTTGAGATGAAAATACAACCTTTGACAAATCAGACTCATATTCCTTTTAATAAACATATGTACCCGTCCTCTATTTCAGCCACACCTTTTTCATAATCAAGGCTTTCACTTGACAGTACACGCATAAGCTGCTGTCCTTCACGCTCAAAATATTTCTGTATGACTGCCTTTTCGCTCAGTTTAACTGCATCGTTTACAGGAACAAAATAAATCTTATCCTTTGCACATTGCTCAATCTCGCTGCAGCTTCCGCTTTTGATAATATTGCCCTCGTTCATAACAATAATCTTATCACATACAGCCTCTATATCCTCAACAATATGTGTTGAAATAATAACAATTTTATCCTTTGACAAACGTGAAATAATGTTTTTAAAGCGCAGTCTTTCCTCAGGGTCAAGTCCTGCAGTGGGCTCATCAAAAATCATAATTTCAGGATCACCGAGCAAAGCCTGTGCTATACCAAGCCTTCTCAGCATACCGCCGCTGAAGGCACCGACTTTTTTATCAACAGAGTCACTGAGGTTAACAATTTCAAGCACACGTCTTGCATCCTGCTCAGCAGTCTTTTTATCAATACCTTTGAGATTCGCCATCAGCATAAGAGCCTCAATCGGCTTAAGCTCCTTGAATATACCGAAGCCCTGTGGCAGATAGCCGAGCCGTGAAATATATTCCTTGGATTTACCGATAGGTTTGCCATTATAGAGAATCTGTCCTTCACCCGGCTGATATAAGCCTGCCATACTTCTGATAAGCGTAGTCTTGCCTGCACCATTCGGACCGAGCAAGCCATAAACACCGCCTGTGAAGGTGAAATCAATACCCTTTAGCACAGTGTTTTTTTTGAATTTCATTTTCAAAGATTTTATTTCAATCATGTTAAACCGTGCTCCCTTTCGTATTCCTCATAGTACAAATCCATTTCCGTCTTTTCACCGATTTGCGTAGCAATTTTCTCCATACTGCCCTCCATATATTGTGATAAATGTATATCTACCCACTTGCAGGCATTATCTATACCATACTCGTTTATCTTCTGTGCAAGGATATAATCAAGGCTGTTTTTGTCTGCATCTGACAGCTCACCATTTTTATAAGCCTCGCAGAATTTATACAGCTCGCTGTCCATATCATAATAGGTAAGCATTTTATAAAGCAGCTTCACATCATTATCCGATGCATCATTATAGAGGTAGCCATTATCTTTCTCCATTAAGTAATAATCATTACGAAATAGAATATGGTCGCTTGCAATATAATAATTATCGTCCACTGAGCCGCAGAGAGTACCTATTGAAGTTATCAATACCTTATCCTTATACATAGAAGGGTCTTTCTTAATCGTATCTTTTATATTATTGAATGTTTGCTCCTCATAAGTACCATAGGCAATATAGACAACACGGCAGCCCTCAACTTCCGTCTCTCTATAAAATCCCGATAGGATTGTCACACCGTCGGCAATGTCAGAAAATTCGTTTTTGCCATCACTGACCCTTTCAAGATTGGAATAAACAGTCTTTTTCGTATCAACCGTCAGGTGAATCGGTACCGGCTTATCAAGCACATTTTTTATATAACGCTGTGCACGCAAATCATAAACATAGTGAAAGCCGTTTATAGGGTAATAATAAAAACCCACAGGAAGATATATGCCCTGACTGTTGCTGTAATATGCAGCACTGTAGCCGCTGTATTCAAAAATAATTTTTTCTGTTATTTTTTCTCCTTCAGCAGGGTAAACCGTTACATAGTCGCTGTATCGGTCAAATTTCAGCTTATTTCCGTTTTCATCCTTTATACTCTTGATTTTATAATTTCTGAACAGTGTAAACTTATAGCTGGAAAGGGAGGTGTCATCAACCTGAACACTTGTTACGGCACTGAGCTGCCTGCCGACTTTCATATCAATATCCATTGCCGTTATTTCAAATCCGGCAGGTTCTTCATACTGCATCGGCATATTCTCATAGTCCTGAGAACTGTAATACGATTGACCCTCATAGCCCTTGACTGGGTCATCCGCATGATACGGATAGCTTGAGTAAGGCAAATTGATATATATACCGGATAGAATAACCGCAACAAGGGACAGACTGACAGCCGTCCTTCTGACTCTTTGGTTTCTTTTCAAATAGTTAAAACAAAGAATACCGCCAAGCAAAAACAGCCAGAAAACAGCCCGCATAACGTTAATACTGTTAAGCGGAATACCGTAATCCTCGTAATTTTGCGATGCAAAATCTCTCGGGATAATTTCAAACATATAGAAAAACGGATTTATATATACCCCAGTTACATCACTAAACATATCTCCTATACCCAATGGTATCGGTGAAAACATAAAGGTACACAGTATTAGTAGCACATAGGCAATAATACTATTTTTTATGTTTGACAGCACCATACCCAATAAAACAGCAATGGTATCAGCCACAAAAAAATACAGAAAACTGAGCCTGAGAATATATGAAATATATGCAAAATCTGTTAATGGACTTTTAATAGGTGCTATTAAAGAAAGCACAGTTAATACGCCGCCGAAAATAAAAGCAAGCAGCTCCATAACCAAAAGCTGATTCAGCCTGAAAAACTCACTGTTTTTGGTAACAGACAGACATTCATCAAAATTAGCTCTTTTTCCCATTGCAAAATATTCATAGGATATAAACAGAAACAGTATAAACGGCACAACTGCAAGCTGCAAAAAATAGCGTTCTGTAAAAAGAGGATAATCCCATCTGTTATCTATAGCCAAAGGAACCCACTTTATTGAACAATAACCGATTACTCCTCCGAAAAACAATACATAAGCTATCATACAGAATTTGGATTTAAAAAATAAATTAATTGCTTTTTTGAACATATATTCTCACTCCAATGCAAAATAAGGGGAAAGGCGTCCCCCTCCCCTCGCTTGTTTTAATTACCAGCACCAACCATAGGCAGTAGGACCAGAGCCAATGGTTTTATTTTCAATACAAAGACGCCACCACGGCTTATTCGCATCATAAACTGACACCTGCTTT
>JAIDEF010000356.1 GCA_029054965.1 Eubacterium sp. | reverse complement strand
AATTATATTAGACTTTTGTATATTTTAACGTCTATCATAATTATAAGCAAAACCCTCTGCTGCAGCAGAGGGTTTTAGCATTCCTATTTTATTTTAAGAGTTCTTAAATAAGACTTGGTTTCTTTTGAAACTCGGAAGGATTCACAGGTTTTCTGAATAGCTTTATTATGTACCCAAACAGGAAGCGTTCTTTTTTCGAATATCTCCATGACTGTATTTTCATACTTAACAAATTCGACTGATAAAGCCCAGGCAAGTGCCATATTGATATAATACTCTTCCCTGTCGATTGACAGAAGAACATCATTGACTCTGTCTATATATTCATCAACAAGGTAATAATTCATTAGCATTACAACAAGAAAACGCACCTCGTATTCAGTACCGTCAATATACTGCATCAGAAAATCCCACACAGCTTGTCTGTTCTTTTCGGTAAACTTTAATGTTGAGCAAACACAATCGCACACAGCCCAGTTATCAATCATAGGCACAAAATCAGCCATCGCCTTCAGACGCTCATCAATATCATATTTTTTATAACCTATAAGAAAGCCCTTAACCATTATTTCTTCATAGTATTCAGAAGAAAATTCTGTTTTCTCCTTTGCCAGATTTTTAGCAATCTTTCTGAGAACAGGTATTCTTACACCTATTATTTTATCCGGTTTAACAGTAGGCACTAATCTCGAATGAAATGCTTTATATTCCAAGTCCTGATTATTGAAAAGCTCTTCTCTTAAATTCATTGCAGATATTCCCCCAATTCTTTTATTTTATCATCCTCAACCTTTACTAAATTTTCCCTTATTTCACATTTTAAATCAAAAGTATTTACGAGCTTAGGGTTGCGAACCTCTGCAACGTCATCATTTACTTTAATCACATTAACTATACCGCCCAGTGCATTAAGAAGATTATTAAATCTTGTTGGTATATAGATATTTAAACAGTCACTTATACCTGCTTTGATATTGGAATATCTTGTTACAAAATATCCAATTGCAACAAACACGACAGCACATACGAAGAAATAAACAGGTTTATCAATACTGCCGAACATTTCAATAATTCCGCCGCTGAAAAGATAACCCATTCTTATATCAAGCAGATGTGCGGTTATGTGACATATTGCAGATATAATTGTAATTAATATAAAGAGAAACGGACTTTCGAGAAAAACAAAGAACAGTGCCAGGCTGATGTCACCCGAAATAAATGAACACAGCATCGTTACAATCAAACAAATTTTCTGTACAGCCTTAAGCTCGTCTGCGAGAGCAAGCATAACACCTAAAATAACAAATAAAAGAAAATAATGGCCTGTCATATAATCTGCAAGCTGCTCACCGCTGTAACCATTTTCAAATAAATCCTTTATACCTGTTATAACGCTATCATCCTTAACAATTGTTCCTCCATAGCTTTTATAGTAAAACAAATCGTTAAAGCCAGTACTTCCGAAAAGGCACAGAGCTGTCGAAATAACAGAAAATAATACAGCCGTAACAAGTCCCTTATCAGACACAAAGCGTGCTGTATTCATAAGTATATCCTTAAAAACATCTCCCAAATAGCTCGTTGCCAGTCCGAAGACAATTGAAGAAATCAATGTAATCGAAAAGGAAATATATTTGTTGAAGCGCTCAAAAAAATAAGAATACATTAAAGCGGCAATAATACCTGCAAAAAATGATATACTGATACCTGACGCTGTTTCAAACACACAAAGACAAATCACGGCCCAGAATGCTTTAAGCCATCGTTCGCTATTTGTGAAATACATTGATATAAAATAGCAAAATACATATGGCACAAGCTTCAGCAAAAGCTGTGAAAAATTAAGCAAAACAACATCTGCCGCATCACCGATATGATAACCCAAAAGCTGTAAAAGCTCAGCAATCAGAATAAATAC
>JAIDEF010000355.1 GCA_029054965.1 Eubacterium sp. | reverse complement strand
GAGAACAACCATCTGTACAAAACCTGCTGCAAGACCTGCAATTGTTCTTGCAAGAGCATTGAGCCATGCCCAAGGAGCCTTTGCAATAATACCAACGAGCCAACCCTGGAACCATGTTGAGAACAGGATGAGAGCAATCATAAGTACAATGTAAATTGCGAAATTGTACCATGGTGCATCAGACTTGAAGGTTGTCTTTTTGTTCTGATAGAAGCCATAGATGTTAGCAATAAGGTTTGAAAGGAAGAATGGGAGAAGATAACCCCAAGTAACAATACCGCCAACAACTACACCATTTTCAATAGTTCCGCCGATAACGTACTTGCCAACCTGCTCAACACCCTCAGCTGTAGCTGCATCAAAAATTACGTTTGGAGCAAAGATACCCTGTAAAAATGCAGGAAGTGTTGCTGTAACACGGTCAAAAATAAGAGGTAACACATTAGCCAGCACAAGCTGAATGATTGTTACAAGACCTGAAACAACAAGGAACTTAACAAGCTGCCAAACCGTTTTGATGAATGAGCCCTTTTCCTCTGCGGCATTATCAAGACCGCCGAGGCTGAATTTTTTCTTTTCGTCTGCCATAAATTTTCTCCTTCATATGTAGAATATTACCTAACCATTATAACAAGTAGTCCGTAACATTGCAAGATATTTTTTTAAAACAATAATCCGATAGCGGCTGTTCCGCCTACTGCGTGAATAATTGCAATAACAGCCCAGACGATCAAAGCAACTATACCCACAACAACTGCAAGTATCAAAACAACAAGAAGAATAAGAATAAGGAGCACAAGAGGACCTTTCTTGCTCTTTTTTACAGTATCCTTGAAATCTGCTTTTTTCTCTTCCTTTGGAGCAGGATTTTCGTCATCATAAAGCGGATAAAGCGGTAACACTGCATCACTGTCCCTGAACTCACTGTTCTTCCAGAGCAACGGCTCAACAAGACCGCGTACACTTGTTGCACCCTTTAAGAATTTTCCAATACTGAGATGGATTGTATCAAGGAAGCTGTCAATAACATTTAAAAATCCGCAGGTAAGCTTGTACTCTCTTGTTTCGGGACCATATGGTGAATCACCGCAGTAAAGATTCTGAACAAGTTCAAGAATAAAATCGACAACTCTGTTATCCTTAATATCC
>JAIDEF010000354.1 GCA_029054965.1 Eubacterium sp. | reverse complement strand
AGCGTCATTAAGGCGCTGGCAAGTAGCAAGGGGTTATACCCCTTTTCAAACCACCCCTCTTAGGGGTGGTCATGATTGTCAGGAGTAATTGAAAGGAATTTTATGTTATGAACAAGATTGAAAATTTTTATAATCACTATAATGAAGATAAAAGATTGATGAGAAAAAGCCGTATGCCCGAGTATCTGTTAACAATGAAATATATTGAGAAATATTTGTTTGCAGGTGCAAGAGTATTAGAGATTGGGGCAGGTACAGGCAGATATTCAATAGCTTTGGCTGAAAAAGGTTATGATGTAACAGCAGTTGAATTAGTTGAGCATAATATTGAAATTATGAAAGAAAAGGTTAAAAACTCTTACAATATTTCTATTTATGAAGGTAACGCTTGTGATTTGAGTTTCCTTGATGACAATAGTTTTGACATTGTATTGCTGTTAGGACCAATGTATCATTTGTTTGACGAAAATGAAAAGCATAAAGCAATCAGTGAAGCTATCCGACTTTCAAAAACAGGCGGAGTCGTTTTTGTATCATATTGTAATAATGATACTTGTATTTATAAGTTCTTTGGCAGAAGAACAATGATTAAGCAAATGAAAAAAGGCTTTGTAACATCTGATTTCAGAGCAAGACCGAAGAATGTATTTGAGCTTTATCGTAAACCGGATATAGATAATCTGATGAAGAACTATAATGTGGAAAGACTTCATTTTGTTGGTGTAGATATGCTTTCGTATGTTTTTGATGACAGGTTTGATAAACTTAATGACAGAGAGTTTAAATTATATATTGAGTTTTTAGAATCAATTTGTGAGCGGGAAGATTTGGTTGGATTTTCAATACATATGCTTGATATATTCAGAAAGGGGAATGAATATGATTACGAATAAAAATATTGATAACGGTAAAGGCTTTGATTGGGGGTTTGCAAGTGAAGACTATGCAAAATACAGAGATATTTATCCGAGAGAATTTTATGAAAAAATAGTTGGTTTAGGTCATTGTACGGCAGGTCAGAGCGTGCTTGATCTGGGAACAGGCACTGGTGTTCTGCCACGAAATATGGCGGAATATGGTGCGAAATTTACAGGTACAGATATTTCTGAAAATCAGATTAAATATGCCAGAAAGCTGACTGAAGCAGCAGGACTTGATATTGACTATATTGTTTCATCGGCAGAAAATTTGGATTTTGCACCTAGCAGCTTTGATGTGGTGACAGCCTGTCAGTGCTTAATGTATTTTGATAAAAAAATTATCCTGCCGAAAATTCATAGATGGTTAAAGCCAAATGGTCATTTTTTAATTCTGTTTATGGCTTGGCTGCCTTTTGAAAGCGAAATTGCAAAAGCAAGTGAAGACCTGGTGCTGAAATATAATCCCTCCTGGACCGGGGGCAGAATGACAAGATACACTCTGAAAGAGCCTGAGTGGAGCAGGGAATATTTCACAATTTCAAATGCTGTTGCTTATGACCTAGATGTGCCGTTTACACGTGAAAGCTGGAACGGAAGAATGAAGGCTTGCAGAGGTATTGATGCATCTCTGCCTAAGGAAAAAATTACAGCGTTTGAAAAGGAGCACTTGGCTTATCTTGCAACAGTTTCTGAAAGATTCACGATAAAGCATTATGCAACAATACTTGATTTGAAAAAGGTGTAATGCTGTAAAAAAATAAAAATGTCTTGAGTTTTATCCTCAAGACATTTTTCTATATCGCTTTTTATTCTTCCTCTGTCGGGGCAGTGGGGTATTTAAGGTCTGCTTTTGTCCAGTTGTCAATAACCTTTAAAAACGCCTTTGCTTCCTCCTTGGCCTGTGCAAGATTATGGTCAAGGCAGTTGCCGCATTCCTTTGGTGACGCACCGGGAACAACGCCCCAGAAATCTGCAATATACTGAAATGCTTCTTTAATCAGATTAATGCTGTAACCATCACTAAGACTTCTTGTCAAAAAGTAAAAGCCTGTTCTGCAGCCCATAGGACCGAAATAAATAATATTGTCACCGAATTCTGTGTTTCTTACATAGGTAGCAAAAAGATGCTCAATGGTATGCATTGCAGCATTTGTCATAACAGTTTCTCTGTTAGGCTCGCGCATACGGATGTCATAAGTAGTGATATCATCATCAATTCTGCTGATGTAAATTCCTTTTTTTAAAATATTGTGGTCAATCTGAAAGCTTGGTATAGTTTTCATTTTACTTCAACTCCTGTTAAAAATGATATATTATTTGTGGCTTTATATAAATCTGCCCCGCTGCTGAATTCGGCTATCAGCCTTTTTGCATCAATCTTTGCGATTTCAAACAAATCCTCAAAGCTTTCATTATGATAGCTGTTGTCAAAGGGGGACTGCCAATTGCTGTTGTCTATATTACCATATTTTTTTGCTTTTTCCAAGTCCCTTGGACGAAGCATTGCAGAAAATTTATAATTTTTTGAAAAGGGTGCAATTAAATTCTCAATGCCGTAAAGAAAATTCCTTTTTATTCCTGTGGCGTCAAAGGTTGCCGACTGAACACGCTTCATATCCTTTATTGCTGTTGCTGCTATGCTTTCGTCAATTTCAATATCAAGCACCTTCGGCACAACATAAGCGTAAAGTTTTCCGATTTCAGCTAACACATCCACATCCTCACAGACGGTGCAGGCAGTGTCAAAAAGTGCAGGCTCGGCAATTCCGTAACGCTTATTGAGCAGATATGTGTCCATACTGAATTCAATAGTGTTGTGTGCAGTATGAGGATTAGTCAACGGGCTTTTTTCAACTATTTTATACTGCAAACTGTAAACGTATGGGTGGCAGAGTCTATCAAGAGCATAGTGCATTAT
>JAIDEF010000353.1 GCA_029054965.1 Eubacterium sp. | reverse complement strand
GAGAATGAACAGTTCTGCCGAACTTAAGGTCACCGCAAAGACCGACAGTCAGATTTTCAAACCTACCCTTTTCGCGATAAATTGTCAAAAGGTCGGTAAGGGTCTGTGTCGGATGAGAATGACCACCGTCACCTGCGTTAATAATCGGCACACCGCTTTTCTGACTGGCTACCCTCGGTGCACCCTCATACGGGTGACGCATTGTGATAATGTCAGCATAACAGGAAACCATTCGGATTGTATCCTCAACACTTTCACCCTTTGATGCAGATGATGAGGCAGCCTCACTAAAACCAAGAACATTACCTCCAAGCTCATACATTGCAGCCTCAAAGGAAAGTCTTGTTCTTGTTGAAGGCTCAAAGAATAATGTTGCAAGCTTTTTACCCGCGCAGATATGTGCGTATTTTTCTTTATTATCAATAATATCTATAGCAGTTGCTATCATATCATCAATTTCTTTTAACGATAGATCTGTTGTATCAAGTAAATGACGCATTTCAAAAGTCCTTTCTCTTAGTCCTTTGCACCGTTGATTTCAAGATACTTCTTTATGCGCTCAACGTTTTCAAAGTTGCTTTCATCCTCTTCAAGATATTCAATGATGTCGTAAACATCAACAACAGAATATACAGGGAAGCCGTATTCATCGCCAACCTCTGCCATTGCAGATTTTTCAGTCTGACCCTTTTCCTTACGGTCAACCATAACAAAAACAGCGGCAACCTTTACACCCTCAAGCTTTGAGAGGATTGACATACTCTCTCTGATAGCTGTTCCTGCTGTGATAACATCCTCAACAATAACAACCTCTTCACCTGCTGTTGGAGTATAGCCTACAAAAACACCGCCCTCGCCGTGGTCCTTTTCTTCCTTTCTGTTAAAGAAGAATGGTACATCCAGACCCTGATTTGCAAGGGACACTGCAACTGAAACAGAAATCGGAATTCCCTTATATGCAGGACCGTAAAGAACTGTTTTTTTATTTCCGATTTTTTCAAAATAAGCTTTAGCATAAAACTCGCCGAGCTTTTGAATCTGCTCGCCTGTTTTAATATCGCCGGCGTTAATAAAATAAGGTATTTTTCTGCCGCTTTTTGCAGTGAAATCACCAAACTTCAAAACACCCGCATCCTCTAAAAACTTTATAAATTCTCTTTTATAGCCTTCCATTTTGTTTCTCCTTAAGCAAGCGAGATAAATCCGAATAAGTTTTTTATGAACGGATTTCCCGCTATGCTGTGTTAAAATACTCGTTAATCCGAAAGGATTAACTGCGTTTTATGCCTTGCCTAACAAAAAATCCGTTTCATAAAAAATCTGCGACCTAAAATGGTCTTGATTTTGAGCAGATTTTTGCTTTGAGAAAGCCGTTAGGCTGGCGCCTTACAATGACGAAAAGTGAAAATATGCCGAAATCAAGCCATTTTAGGCTTGTTCGGGTTTATCTCACTTGCTTATCCTACAAACTCTTCAACACATCTTCTGTAAGCAGCAACAGGGTCATCACTTGCAGTAATAGGTCTGCCGACTACGATATAGTCACTGCCGATTTCCTTAGCCCTTGCAGGAGTGGTAACACGAACCTGGTCACCAACCTCACCATCTGCAAATCGAACACCAGGTGTTACGGTCATAAATGCCTTGCCGCAGCTATCCTTAACCATACCTGCCTCGAGCGGAGAGCAGACAACACCATCAAGACCTGCTTCTTTAGCATTATCAGCATACTTAACAATAGTATCATTGATTGATGCATTGATTAAAAGCTCATTCTGCATTCTTTCCTCGCTTGTTGAAGTAAGCTGAGTAACTGCAATAAGCAGCGGACGAGTGCCGTCCTCACG
>JAIDEF010000352.1 GCA_029054965.1 Eubacterium sp. | reverse complement strand
CAACATTGTCGTATTTCAGTGAATTTGCACCAAAGGTGTTGGCAGTTATATATTCAGCACCTGCCTCGGCATAACCTTTATGAACAGCAAAAACCCTGTCAGGCTCTGTTATATTCAGTTTTTCAGGCAGTTCCCCTGCCTTGAGATTGAGCATACTGCCCATTCCGCCGTCAAAAAATCTAATCATTTTCAATACCTATAAATGCAGTCACGGACTTTGTAGGCACCATCTGGCATGTGTCTGTGATAGCAAGTCCTATTCTTTTTGTTAAATCTATTAGTTCAAAAACCTTTTTGTTTTCACTTATATCCAAATCAAAATAACCCGGCGAATAACGCTGTCTTAGTGTTAAACCCTCAGATTTCAGCTTATCTTCAAGGCTGTCGCAGACCTCTTCAATTTTAGAAGCAAGGCAAGCCTGCAAAACCGCTGTTTTAGTTATATCGGTACTGCTGTAGGTTCTGAGCAGACGGTCACATTCGGTACCAAGTGTTGCACCGAATACACACACTCTGCTGCAGCCCTTTAAATTTTCAGCAAGTCTTTTGCTGCTGAAAACAAAAGTGCCTATTTTCACACTGTATTCATCCACTTCACAGTCAAAAATCCTGTGCAGTGTTTTAGGATGAACACATTTATTCACCTCGTCACAGCAGCTATCAATAAGCCCCAGCAATCTTTCATCATCTGTTTTTGATGATGTTCTTAAATATCTTAAAATTTCTGCCCTATTCATTTACTATTGCTGACAGTCCTTCCATAATCTTGTGTGCCACATCAGGCTTGTTCATAGTATAAATATGAACATTATTAACACCATTCGCCATCAAATCAATAATCTGCTCTGTGGCATAAATAATACCTGCCTGCTTCATAACCTCAGGATTATCTCCAAAGCGCTCCATAATTCTTTCAAACTTTTTAGGAACAGAGCAATTTGAAAGCTCAACAGATCTTTTAATCTGCTTTGCATTTGTTATCGGCATAATTCCTGCAACAATCGGCACATTGATTTCCTTAATTGCACACATCTCTCTGAAATTATAAAAAGCATCATTATCAAAAAACATCTGTGTTGTTATAAAATCAAGACCACAGTCAACCTTTTCCTTTAGTCTTGCAATATCTTCAACTCTATTGGGTGAATCAGGATGAATTTCAGGATAACAGGCTCCGCCAATGCAGAAATCGCCCTTAGCCTTAATATCATTAATAAGCTCATATGCGTAATGATAGTCAGGCTTTTCAGCAGGTACAAAATCCTTTGGCTTGTCACCACGCAAAGCAAGAATATTTTCAACACCGTTTGCTTTAAGCTCATCAAGGACACTGTTCACCTTATCCCTTGTGGAATTAATACAGGTTAAATGTGAGAGCGGTGTTACACCGTCTTTTTTTATGGCATTCGCAATCTCTGTAGTAAAGCCGCTTGTAGTACCTGCTGCACCGTAGGTAACACTCATCCATGCAGGCTTGTCCTTAACCATTTCTTCTATAACCTTTTTAGTGTCCTCAATTTTTGCCCATTCCTTCGGAGGAAAAACCTCAAATGAAACAGTTACTTTATTGTTCTTTAATATATCACTTATTTTCATAATACTTAATCTCCTAAAAAATATAGGATTATTATACTACTGC
>JAIDEF010000351.1 GCA_029054965.1 Eubacterium sp. | reverse complement strand
AAACGGTATGTAATAGCTCCTTGATTCTTCTTTCTTTTCTTCATAAATGCTAAAATCTGTGTGCAGGTTTCTGTGTATTTTATAGTTCATCTTTTACCTCACTATTTTTTGATATTTCAAATGAAAACAATGCATTATCTTCATACCACAACGGGAAATTTGTTCCCCATACATTGTTATATAGAACATAGGAAATTCCGTCTTTTTCTATGCTTTCAATTTTATTATCATATTCAAGTATTTTTCCTTTGCCTATTGATATAAGCGGTGAATGATAATTGATAAAATCAAAATGGCCGAAATCATTTTTAATTATACACTTTTCGACTGCGTGAAGATTTCTTCCGCCCATTGACACAGTGCTGTTATAATCAATCTGACTTCCAAGCTTTAATAAATTAAACTCATCAGAATTCGGATAAATATGAAGAAAAATCGCTTCCGTAAGTCGGTTTGCATCCTTGCCGCACCAAAGAACGTCAAAATTAAGTCCGTCATTGTTTAATTTATAAACAATCTGAACAGCTTTCGGCGCGCCTGCTTTTTCGCATATTTCACTGTTGCATTTCAGATTTACAAAAACTTTTATTTGTGCATTTTCTTCATTTACATATGCACTGTCCATTTTATAATAGAATCTGCCTTCAGGATATTTGCCGTCTGCATATTTTAAAAGAGGTCTGCCAAAATCGGGATACCCCCACACAGCATTTTTATCCATATTGCGTGCATAATTATTAAACCAAAAATCATAATCACGGCTTGTATATACTCTGTATTCAATTAAAGCCTTATTATTTTTCTTTATTATTTCATTGCCTTTATATGTAAAAGCGCCTATTCCGCCGTATTCATTCAATTCAAATTCAAAATCAGAAAATCTTAAAGGCATGCTGTAAGGCTGATATTCTGATGCATTCATTATATACTCAGGCATCAGCCTTTCAAGGGCAGACCTTGCCTGCTGCTTGTGACTTTCTGACAGAGTAGCAACGGCCTTTTCTATATAGCTTCGCTGTTCCGCCCAGCTTTTTTCAATAATACTGTAGGAACTTTTAAATCTGAATTTATTGATAATATTGAGTATGTTGTAAGGGAAATCCCTGAAAGGATGCTTGATGATTATTTTATCCCTTTTTCTTGCCTTTTGAAAATCAGACTTAAGATAGCTTTCATAATCAGCAAAATGCGTTTTTGCATCCATACCACAGGTATGCTCTGCTATACACAAAACAGCATCTGAAAACTCATTATATTCCTTACCGCCTTTTTGCATACTGCCTTCACTCAGCCATTTACGCTTTAAATGCATAAGCTCACGAATAGCTGCAGATTTGTAAGGGTCTGTTGCCGCACCATGAATCCATGTGTCACCTATTTCGCCCTCAAAAACAGGGAGCTTATCCTTGTACTTCCAGATAATATCGGCAAAATCATCCATAGTGCCTGCCGTTATTTCATAATCAGGGAACTGTAACTGAATTTTATTGAACTTATCTAAAACTTTTTCAGGTGATGGTGCACCATGATTATCAAGTGTATGGTCAAAATACAGAACCTCATCCATAAAATCACTTTTGAATGCTCCGCCATAATCACCTGAATATACGACGATAACCTCAAAATCACCGTCCTTCCACAAAAAGCATTTGGGAACCTCACGCAATGCCTTTTACAACACATTCTGAACTGCTCGATTATGATACC
>JAIDEF010000350.1 GCA_029054965.1 Eubacterium sp. | reverse complement strand
ATAATCATTACTATAATAATATATAACTTATACTAAGTCAAATAACAAAAATGTTAAAATTATACCATTTAATGTTAAATATCTTTAAAACACTTTTACAGACATAAAAAAGCACCCCGACCTAAGCCGGGGTGCTAATTAATTATTATTCAAAATAGTCAGCAAACGGATCGAATTCGTCTCCGCCTTCAAGGCTTCCGCTGCCTGTATTACCGCCTGTTGCACTTGTTGTAACAACGTCGCTCGGAGGTAAAACATAATTACGAACAATCATTTCCGGTTCTTCATAAAACTTTTTCATAATTTGTAACCCTCCTTCTTAGAAATTGTTTGTGCCGTCGATAATATTTGAATAGATATAAGATGTGTTGCCCTCAGCATCCTTGATAACAGCATAAGCTGAATACTTGAATGAAACTGATGATGCAGGATTCTTAACATCTACTACAAACTGGTCACCGACTGTTGTGTTTGATGACTTCATACGAATAACATTCTTCATATCAACATCTTCAACAGTCATAGAAGAAACATCAGCATTTTTTGTGAACAAGAAACCGTGCTCAACTACTGTGTAGCCTGCAGGAGCTGCAGTAAAGCCGATTAATGTGAACTTCTCAACATTGCTCTCTGAATACTTAGGAACAGGAACATTGTGAGCAGCTACGAAAGGCTTAGCCTCTGAGTATACATAACCACTATATATATCACCTGAAACAGGGGTAATCTGTACTCCATCCGGAGTTTCAAGTATATCGCCCTGATCTTCTCTCTGAAGATTATTATAATCATCCTTTGAAAGAGCAACGAGTCCGCCATAGTAATCATCTGTATCTGCCATTGACTTGTAAACATTAAAGCTATAGGTAGGACCATAATGAAGAACTGTGAAATAGCTCGCATCACCATCCATACTTACTCTTGAATCAGCCCATGCATATGCGTCTTCAGATGTAAATGTAACAACATCATCATACTTTGCACCGATTACTTCATCAGCAAAATTACCACCAATACAATTTTCATAACCATCATAGAAGATTATCTCAAAAGTATTCTCTTCCTTAGCAGCGTAAACTGCCTCGACTGTTGTGTTAGCAGTTAAAGTAATTACATCACCTACATTGTAGCTTACACCATCAACAACATAATTTACAAAATTGTAATATGGTCTTGCAGGTGCCTTTGGCAATGTATACTCACCATCTGTAATCTCAGCAAGAAGAACCTTGTCAGAGTTAGCATCCTTAATTGTTACAAGATAATTTGAATCCGGAGCATCAGCAGGTGTTGATGTAACATAAGCATCACCACGAACTATAAAGCCGATAGCTTTAGCAGTAAACATATATTTATCAACTGACTCTGAAGTATTTGCCTTATAGTGATAGTTCCAAGCTGCCCAGCCTTCACCATCAAGACTATCTGTATCGTGATCTTCAACATTGTTGTAAAGAACACCGTCACTATTGATTACTACAGCCTCACCATATACACCGGTACCAATCTTAACACCATTAAGGTAAATATCATAGGTAATTGGTGTCATTTCATTAACAACTGCTGCAATAGCCTTATCAAGATCAGCCTGTGTTTCATACACAAGACCAACTACATCCTTGCCGCAGATTGAAACAGTTTCCTCATTATTAAGAGTTACTGAGTTGTCATACATATCAGGGTCTGTCTTTTGAGCAAGATTAATCTGTTCCTTAACAGCATCAGCAACAGACTTATCATAGTCAACTGCCTTAAGTGCAGCAAGCTGTGCTTCAAGAACAGCAGTTTCAGCGTCAATATCAGCCTGCTTATCAGCCATAACATCAATCTGAGCTGCTTCGTCAAAGTAAACGAGCTTAGCAACCTCAGCTGCAACAGCCTTAAGTGATGATGCTGTAAACTTATTGTCAACAAGTGCATTTACTAATGCATTCTTTGCTGTATTGAAAGCAGTAAAGTCAGCAACATTGAGTACAGCCTCATACTGAGCAACATATGTGATGTCACTTGTAATAGGAGCATCTATATCAAATGCAGGTGACCAGCCGATTGGCTGCATTGTGTAATTACCATCAACATAATCAACAAGATTAATCTTATTGAAGTTATTAAGATATACAGGCTTTGAAGAAACAGCATCACCATGTGTAGGTGTGATTGTAACTGTCTTTTCAGTACCATCAACAGTCATATACTTAAACTGTACAGTGTAAGTCTTAAGCTTAAGACCATTATACGCACTCCAAAGATTTGTATATCTGCTCTCACAAATCTCAGTGATTCTGTCAGCAGTTAAATTAGCATAGTCAATATCTGAACCAGCCTCTTTAAGTGCAGTAGTGAAACGACTATAGCTGTCCTCTGTATATTTAGCCGGCTCTGATATCAGGTTACATTCAGCAACAAGGTCAACTAATGTTGAAATATCAACAACCTCAACTGTAGCGTAGATTTTTTCGCCTGAAGATTCAGATGTGAGCCACTGATAGTAGCTGTAGTTCAATAAACCATTTGCAGTATTGAACAAACCAACCATACCGAAATTGGTATCGAGTGTATAAGTTCTCTTTCTAGGAGTTGTTGACACGCTGAGAGTATCCTTTTCAAACTGAGGACCATTGAGTACAAGATCACCGGATACATAAGCCCAAGCAGTTTCCTTTGAACTTGGAGAAACTGTTACACAACCATATGCAGGGTTTGTTGCTGTACCATCTGTCTTAGTGAGCATTTCATCAAGAACGATATTTTCAGCATCTGCTGCGCTTACTCTTGTACCATCAGAAGCTACAAAAGCCTGAGCAGCAACGTTATTGTGTGAACGACCAGAATACTTTATATTCTTAAATTCAAAATTACCATTTGTAAGACAACCGCTGTAATCAGATTTCTCCTGATCGGTCAACGCCTTAGGAGTTGAACTGTTATTATTGTCCTGATTAATACGGTTATGACCACCCTGTCCGCCATTAGGCATCTTCGGCATTGTAGGATTAATAGTAATACTGTCAAGACCGCTGTTTGAATTCGTACAGTCAGATGAAACACCTACTGTAGCACGTCCCCAAGGAACACTGATTGCATCACGTGTTGTTCTGATAATAACAGCAGAGTTTGTATATGAAAACTGACCCTGGAAATTATAAGTATCACGAGTTGTGAGAGGAGTCATCTCTGTTCTTCCGCCGACTCTTGCAATTGTACCGTCCGGAATCTTTGTGAAGGTGTATTCAAGACCATAATAAGCTGAAACAACAGCTTCAATAACAGCTCTGTGATTCTCCATCTGAGTAGGATAATCAGTAAGCTCGGTATCATTCAAAGTGGAAAGATAAATTTTAGCTTGTTCAACTGCTAATGTTAAATCAGCAAAGTTGTTGTAGTCTGTCGGGTCCTCAACAGCATCAAGCAATTCAATTGCACTGTTAAGTGAAAATCTGCCTTCCGAAGTCATTGTGAACTTGTCAGGTGAGAAACGAAGCGCCTTAACGGCTGTCTTTACATTTTCCAGTGCATTAGCATATATTTCCTGATTTTCAGGAGTATCACTTAATGCGTCCTTAGTATTAGGATAGTTGTCAACACTGCCCCAAACAGCAGTCTGTGCGGCAGCAGCAGCAGCGTTTGCCTCTGCTCTGAGCTCAGGAACAAAGATTGATTCATATGAGAATAAAGCATCAATAACAGCTTCTAATTCAGTTGTATCAATTTTTGAAACAGAAAACTCTAAGTTACAAGCAGCAAGTCTGTCTGCAACAGCCTGTGCACCGGCAGGGTCATTATAGCCTGTTGTTGTAAGACCTGCCATAATAGCCATTGCATCCTCATAAGCTGTTTTTAATTCAGTCCAGCTTGCATCTGTTGAATCTTCAGGCTGAACACCCTTATTGTAGTCACCCATCTTAGCATCCATCGCTTTGCGAAGATTATCATAAGCAGGGTCATTTGTTTTGGTTGTATCAGCATTTTCCATAACAGAAATAAGTCTGTTGATTTCACTTGCACAGCCAGTGTAGTTATTAGAGGTTGTAAACCAATCAAGCGGATTGAAAGCAGTAGCATCATCCATAGCCTTGATATAATAGCTTAAACCGCCCTGAGTATAATTAGAAATATCAATTGATTTCATCTTGCTGCCGTTTGCTGCTACTGCATCAATAAGTGCCTTGAAGTTAACAACATGAATCTTCTGGCTACCGGTAACAGTAGAGGTGATATCACCGCCTACCTTAATGAAACCGCCGCTTGAGCCGTAAGCTGCACTTACACTCGGAGTGATGTCACGATAAAGTTCGCTGCTGTCCATTGTGCCTGTGAACTTATAGATATTGGAAGCATTGCGATCTGTTTTTTTCAGGGTGCTGTCCATTACTTTCTTATAGTATACTTCATATACCTTGGCACCATTCTGCACGTCGGTATAGGAAATGCTGTCGGTACCGTAATTCAAAGCCCATGCAACATCGAAGTTGCCGCCGTCAAAGCCCTTCCAGTTCTGATCAAGAATAATACCATCAGTATTGTTCATCTCAATAGCAGTAACAAATCTCTGCTTTGCTTTAGAAATAGAGCCGCTCTCATTACCATCACCTGTGGCTGTTACTCTGATTGTAGCCTGCGGAATATTTTTTCCATCATACAGCAGGGTAACCTCAGGATAATAGAGAATGGTTTTTACAAGCGGAGAGTTCTGACCGGAAGTATTTAAACCATTAGCCGAGCCGCGCTCTGCGCTGTAATTCGTTTCAGACCAAAGAACATTCTTGAGCGGCAAATCACTGCTGTCGCCTGCCCACACCCTGCTGTAGTCGGTTCTATCCTTCTCATTAACAGCATTGATTGCAGCATCACCTGTGTATTCTTCGATACCTGCAATTGCTGTTTTCAGATTATCTGTTGCCTGCGTAAGAATAGAAACAGATGCACCGCCGTAGATGTAAGCATCAAGAGCTTCCTGACAGCTTACATATGCATTATATGCATTCGTAACCTTTTTGTAGGAAGCATTAGGTGTTTCAAGTTTTTCCTTGAAATCACTCATCTGTTTCTTAGCAGCTTCGATGTAAGCGTCTGTAATAACTGTTCCGGAATTATCCGCAAAGGCTGTAAATGCAGCCATAGGAACAGATGTAACCATCATAAGAACTGCAAGGAAAACAGACAGAATTCTTTTAGAAAGCTTAGTTTTCATAATATTAATTCCTCCCAAATTATTTGGTTTTAAATAATCCGGTCAGCCACGGATGCTTAATTTCCTGACCCAAACGCCGCATCAGGCATAACCGATTTATTCAAACCAGCTGGATTAAAAGGCATAATAAGCCTATTAATCCTATTAATATACAATTGCATTTTAACATATAGTTTATACAAAATCAACATATTTTTCAAAAAAACTTTTTACAAAACGTTAACAAATTACTTAATAGACAATTGCTTTAATTTCGAACATTTTCGTATACATATTTATATATAATTTGGATTTTTATTGCAATATCTG
>JAIDEF010000035.1 GCA_029054965.1 Eubacterium sp. | reverse complement strand
ATCAACACACCTTTCCTTCTATATAATAACAATAACACACTAATCTTTCAATAATCTTACTTTAATCTTACGATTTCTTAAGATAAGCTTTTTATACAAAAAACAAAGAGAGCTTTAAAAGCTCTCCTGTTATATCAGTTTTTATATTTCTGCTTTGCTTTATCAAGATATGATACATTAACGTAGTCAGGCAAACCGTCACGATAAGGAATCTGAGGAACACCTCTCACGAGCGGTTTAAGATATTCAACCATATCATTTGTTACATCATTGCCGCTTTGTGTTATCCACTCAAGGGGAACAGTCTTTTCTGCATTGGCTGCTACCGAAACACGTTCAGTATAATACTCAACAGTATACGGCTTATTGGAAACACGTCTTAAGGTTGAGAATACACCGCTTTCGCCCGCAACAGCCGCCTTGACTGCAACCAGTCCGAGATTCTGTGCCTCAGTAATATCAGTTAATGACGGAGTATGACCTGCACTTCTCTGCAGAACACTCGGCTCAAGGGCACGCACCTTACAGCCAATCTGCTCTTCAACGACCTCTTTCAGATATGCACCTGTACCGCTGAGCATAATATGACCAAACTTGTCAACCTTATCGCCGCGAGCTGATATATATTTACCATTCTCATCACGGACACCCTCACTGACAACAACTATAACAGAGTTATATTCCTCAAGCTTAGCCTTGATATCACTTACAAATTTATCTACTGAAAAAGGAATTTCAGGCAGATAAATCAAATGCGGAGCAACATTCTTACTATCCCTGCAAAGAACAGATGAAGCCGCAAGCCAGCCTGCATTTCTGCCCATTGCTTCAATAATATGCACACTTTTGATACTGTAAATAGCTGTATCATAAGCGACATTTCTGACAGCAAGAGCTATATATTTCGCTGCACTTGCAAAGCCCGGAGTATGGTCAATTCCCATTAAATCATTATCAATTGTTTTAGGAATACCCACTACCTTAATATCAATATTGTTCTTTGCAATATACTTTGACAGCTTGTCAACAGTATCCATTGAATCATTGCCGCCGATATAGAAAAAATAACCAATGTCATACTTTTCAAGCTGTGAAACTATTTTTTCATATTCCTCATCAGAATTTGAAAGCTTAAAACGACACGAACCAAGAAACATTGCAGGTGTTGTTCTGAGTCTGTTAAGCCTTGACGGTCTGTTTGCAAAATGAGCACTCAAGTCCTTGATATTATCCTCCAGCAGACCCTGAATACCATGAACCATACCATAAATATTTTCAATCTCATTACATTCAAGTGCATACTCAATTGCACCTGCAAGGCTTGCATTAATAACTGCAGTAGGTCCGCCTGACTGCCCGATAATCATATTCTTTGCCATTTAAAATTCCTCTTTATTATCATAGATTTCTATATTTTCGTGTACATTTTCAACAGGCTTGCCAATACATATAGGCTCAAATTTAATCGGATTTTTCTGTGAAAATGTATTATTATGTATTTTCATAGATTTGCATGGACCCGATTCATACCAGTCCTTGCAGTCGCAGGATATGAAAATATCAGGCATAATGAGATTTTTAAAGGTATTATTTTTAATCTCACTTTCCTCAGTTGTGGTGCAGAGTATACCCCTCGTTGGAATATCTCTGAAAAGACAATCAGAAATTGTAACCTTCGGATTATATGTAATATTTTCAGCAACAACCATTTTGCTCTTCATAGCAGGCAATTCTTCATTAAATGTAATTGTTACAAGCTTATTATCAATATCATCAAAGGTATCCTTAACTGTATAAACTCCATCAAGCTCACTTAAATCCATACGTGAATAAAACTTAACCTTATCACCTTTAAAAAAGTTCTTATATCCACCCTGCTGCTTATGCACAAATTCAAACATAGCAGTATGAGTGCTGAGCTGCTTTTTAAATCTCAGGAAAGCACCATGAATATTAATACCATCATCGTGTGGATGTTCAAACAGACAATTGCTTATATTGACATAGCCTTTACAGCCACAAACATGAATTAAATCAGCAAATGATGATACTGTGTAGCCTCGTTCAAAATCAGGTGTGAACTTAATATTATTAAATGTTAAATTCTCACACATCTGTGAAAGCCAGCCAAAGCCGTGCATATAATTGACAGTAATATTCTCACTTACGATATCACTGCATTCACAGAAGAAAAGACCGCAGTTATCCCTGCTCCAGTTTTTTGACATAGTGACAGTATCACCAAGATTAAACGCAGGAGGGATAATGTAGGTGCATTCAATTTCTGTTTTACTGAGCCTATTAATTCTGATTGTACCTTTTATCGGAGAAAGCTGAGTTCTGAAAACCTTTCCCTCTCTGTGAATTACATTACAGTAGCACTGACTGTTGTTTTTATATTCATAATAATTTTTCTTACTGAAAGGACTTTGCTCAAAAAATTTAATGCTTTTACCTTTAACAACAAAATCTGTACTTTCAGGTATTGAATATCTTATTTTATTACCATTTTTGCTTATTACTGTTAATTCATAATTCGTTGGTGAATTATAGGTAATTCTTAAATTTTTAAACACAATATTTTTGCAGTTAAAAAGAGCAAAAGCACACATTGCTCCATGGACAACAAGTGTTGAACCATTACCGTCAATTGTGATATTTTCTTTGTTTTCAATCATAAAAGCAAAATATTTATCAGGATTTTTAAAGCTGTCTGTGTTTGTCATATGACAAACCTTATGCTCACTGAAATCCTTATAAAAATGATATTCTGCCTTAACATCAAATAAAATTGTATCACCACTGTTTACATCACTTATGGCTTGCATTAAACCGAGTGAAGCATTTTCAGGTGTAAGATACTTTGACATTTCTATAACCATAAAATCACCTCTCAAATAGACATTATACTATTATTACAGAAATAATGCAATAATTATTGACTTTATTATTAAAAATAGAGTATTATACATTTATGGCTCTTTGTATAAATTTATTATGCCATATTTAGGGGTAAGAATATGACTTGGAAAGATATATATGAAAGTAAGCTTGTGACAGCCGAGGAAGCCATTAAAGCAATAAATAACGGTGACAAGGTCGTAACAGGAATGGGATGCGGTGAGCCTTTCGGAATTCAGCGTGCCCTGATTGAAAACTATCAGCAGTTTGAAAATGTTGAAATCGTTAATATGCTGACTCTTGGTGATTCACCCTGGCTCAGACCTGAAATGAAAGGACATTTTATTTTAAACTGTCTTTTTGCTTCGCACAGTAACAGAAAAGAAATATCAAACGGAAAATGCGAATTTACAACATCACATTTTTATGAAATACCTGATGTGATTAAAAATTATATTTGCCCGAGGGTAAGTATTGTAATGGTATCACCTCCTGATGAGCACGGCTATGTTTCTTTCGGAACAACAGTTGATTACACAAGAGGTACAACTGATTACTGTGAAATTGTTATTGCACAGGTTAACAAATACGTTCCCAGAACTTTCGGCAACTGCATTAAGCACGTAAGGGACTTTACATATTTTGTAGAAATTGATGAGCCTTTGCCCGAGGTAAAAGGTATTGAAATCAGTAATACCGAGATGGAAATAGGAAAACACTGTGCCTCGTTAATCAATGATGGTGACTGCCTGCAGCTTGGCATAGGCGGAATACCGAATGCAGTTTGTGCACAGCTCTGGGATAAGAAAGACCTTGGACTTCACAGTGAGCTTGTAGGCGATGGTGTTGTTGACCTTCTTGAAGCAGGAATTATTAACAATAAGAAAAAGCAGACTCATATCGGAAGAACAGTTCTTGGTGCAGCCTTTGGTTCATCAAAGCTTAACGATTATATTAATAACAATCCTTCTGTCGAGCTGCATCCTATTGATTATGTTAACAATCCTGCTGAAATTGCAAAAAACAATAATGTTGTTTCAATCAATTCCTGTCTGCAGGTTGACCTTTTGGGACAGGTTGTTTCAGATACTGTTGGTCTTAATCAGTTTTCAGCAGTCGGAGGACAGGTTGATTTTGTACGTGGCGCAACTATGAGCAAGGGCGGCAGATCGATTATCGCAATGCCTTCAACAGCTAAGAAAGGACTTATCTCAAGAATTGTTCCTTTAATCACTGAAGGCAGTGCCGTTACCACACCGAGAAATGATGTTAACTTTGTTGTAACAGAATTTGGTATTGCTCAGCTTAAGGGTAAAACTCTTAAAGAGCGTGCAAAAGCTCTTATAAAAATTGCACACCCAACATTCAGACCTCATTTGATACTTGAGTATAAAAAGAGATTTAATGAAGAGCCTTTTACCCGTGAAGAGCTGAAAGTAATGCTTGGCGAGGTAAAAGAGCATATTTTTGATAATATCAGAAATCATAACTGATTAATTTAATTCTAAGGAGAAAATAATGGCATTAATCAAAGAAGAATATTTTGGAATCGCAAGAAAAATCGTTTCAAATATGACAACACAGAGCTGGGATGAAATTCCTCATGCTACGCTCACATATGAAGCTGATGTAACTGAGCTTTTTAAGGAAAGTAAAAAGCTCAATGCAGACTGCACAGATAATACAAAAAAAATCACAATAAATACAGTTATGCTTAAAATAATTTGTGAAGGTCTTAAAACCGCACCTAAAATGAATACACATCTTGTTTTTAACAAAAGACTTGTAAGAGGAACTCTCAAATACTTTGACAATATTGATATTTCAATGCCTATGATTTTACCAAGCGGTGAAATGATGACAGTCAATATGCACGATATGGGTAATAAGTCACTCAGCGAAATGACAGAAGCCATTAATAATACCGCCGCACGTGCTAAAAATTCAGATATGAATGAGGTTATGTTTGAGGTTTCACTTGATAATACTTTAAACGGTCTTAAGGAAGGAAAAATACTTCAGGCAATCCGCAGACTTTATGGTTCAAAAATGCCCGGCAAACATCAGGTTAAAACATTGAGCGGTGATGCTAAAAAGAAATATTATTCAATTCCTGTATCGAAAAGATTAACGAAACACGATATCGAACAAGGCACAACAACTATTTCAAACCTCGGTTCAGTTTACAGAGAACAGAAAGGTGTTTGTGCACTTCTTGAAATCATACCGCCACAAACAACCGCTTTTGCAATCAATGCTGCACAGAAAAGACCAACGGTTGTTACTGATGAAAACGGCAAGGATACAATAGAAACAAGACTCATTATGCCGATTACAATCGCTATTGACCATAGAGCACTTGATTATGGTGATATTGTTCCGTTTATGAGAAAGCTCGATGAAATCTTTGAAAACCCATCAGTTATTCAAAGCTGGAAATAAAATTAAAGAAAAAATAAAAAGGTACTCAGATGAGTACCTTTTTATTTTGGTGCAGGTAACAGGACTTGAACCTGCACGGTTTCCCACTAGATCCTAAATCTAGCGTGTCTGCCAATTCCACCATACCTGCAACTGCCACAATATAATATCATAAGGCGTATTAAAAATCAAGCATTTTTTACACCTTATAATGATTTACAAAACCTTAACTAAGAATCATTATTTCTTTTTAGTTACTGCAAAAGTGATGGCATAAACACTTTCAGCTCCGTAAATTTTAAGCATTTTTGCACATTCG
>JAIDEF010000349.1 GCA_029054965.1 Eubacterium sp. | reverse complement strand
GTTATATCAGGCTGGAGCGTCGAAAACTATCGCTTTAATATTTCAAATATTGATACAAGCAAGCTTGAAATAATGGTAACTCGCCGCAGAACTGCAGATGCAGATGAATTAATTGTGGGTGATGGTAAGTATAATCTTGAAAATTATTTGATAATTGATGGCAATAACAATACATTCAAGATTAATGAAAAGAAAAATGGCAAGGTTGAGGCTGAAGATTTTGCATATTATTCAACAGGCTACTATTATTCTGTTGAGGTGTTTGACCTTGCCAAGGGTATTGAATATAACTGTAAGGATCAGTTTCTTCTTGATGCAGGTGATTACGACTTTGAAATTGCGAATACCATTGGCGGTAATGTGATTTCTAAAACAATCCATATTGCTCCGCTTAATATGAGCAAATGGGAAAATTATGATTTGGATATGTCCTCAATCAATGATTCTGTGCTCGACGGCGGAAGCACCAATGTTAAAACAGAGTACCGCGGTGCAGGACTTAAAATCAGCGGCAATATTTATGACACAACGAAAAAACTTCTTGAGGAAAATGTAGATTATAAATATTACTGTTATGTAAAAGGTGATAAAAATAAAGCTCCGGTTACTCCGAAAAACCCTGAGAATTATATTATTCGTATAGATTATTACGGAAATTACTGTGGGTCGGTTGAAATACCGTTTATTATTGAAAAGGCTGATATAGCTAATTTGATAAACGGCAAGCTCAGTGTCGGCTTTGGTGATGATATAAAGGGATATTTCTCAGTTCTTAAAATTACTGACAGTGTCACCGGTGAGGTTACAAAGCTTGAAAACGGTGTTGATTATACAGTTGCTACAATAAACGGTAATCAGAATTATAAGGACAGCGGTACGGTTACTATCAAGGCACTGTCAGGCAGCAAATATTTCAAGGCAGGCAGTGTAACAAATTATAATTATTCAGTTGATAAGCAAAAGGATTTAGGCAAAACCTTTGACGGATTTGTTATTAATAATGAAAAGTACACTTATACAGGCAAGGAAATTAAACCTACTAATTTCAAGTTAGCCTATGTGAAATCAGACGGAACAAAGGTTGAGCTTGTACTTGATAAGGATTATAAGATAACAGGCTATAGCAACAATATCAATGTCAGCTCTGCTGCCAAGGTTAATATTCAGTTTATCGGCAATTATACAGGCAAGTCAACATTGACCTTTACAATTGTGAAATCAGGAACTACAGCTCCTGCCCCAAAAACCTTTAATGTTTCAAAGAATACCTTTACCTATAACGGAAAGGTACAAAAGCCCACAGTAACGATTAAAGATGCCAAGGGCAGACAGCTTGTATATAAGACAGATTTTACAGTTTCATATTCTAATGCAAATTCAACAAATGCAGGCAATTATAAAATGACCGTCAAATTTATCGGTAAAGATGCAGGCTATAATCCTTATACAATCAGCTATAAAATTAAGGCAAAAACAGCATTGCCTTCAATAAGCCTCAGCAAAGGCTCTTTTACCTATAACGGTAAGGCACAGAAGCCGAGTGTTACTGTTAAGGACGGCAGCAAAAAGCTTGTTAACAAAACAGACTATACAGTAACATATTCAAACAGTAGCTCAAAGAATGTTGGAAAGTATACTGTTACTATAAAGATGAAGGGTAACTACAGCGGCTCAAAGACTATCGGTTATTTCATTAATCCTAAGGGAACAGATTTCCTTGCAAGCAATAAGGGCGGCTTTAAGGCAATTTCAAAGGGCTTTACTCTTAAGTGGAATAAACAGAGCAGTCAGACATCGGGCTATCAGATTCAGTACTCCACGAGAAAAGATTTTAAAAATGCTGCAACCGTGACTATTACCAATCCGAATACAACAAGCTATACGGTTAAGGGCAGAGCAGCCAAGACAAGGTATTATGTTCGTATCCGCACCTATAAGAAGGTTAGCGGCAAGACATATTATTCATCCTGGAACAGCGGCACAAAATCAGTTGTAACATTAAAATAATATAATAATTATCAAAAGCGGCTGTGAGTAATAATCTCTGCCGCTTTTCTGTTAATAGTTGAAGTTGAGAAAATAATTGTGTATAATAAATTCTGACATATTTGTCACGATTTAAGTGCAGTTTTGTTATTGAAGGAGGAATTAGCGATGCATGAAAGTAGATTATTTAAAATTGTTTACTACTTACTTGAAAAAGGACATGTAACTGCAGCCGAATTAGCAGAAAAGCTTGAAGTGTCGGTAAGAACGATTTACAGGGATATTGA
>JAIDEF010000348.1 GCA_029054965.1 Eubacterium sp. | reverse complement strand
GTGACAGGGTTGTTGCAATAAACTCACCTGACTACGTTTTTTCAAAGGCTCAGCATATTATTGTTATGGGTGAAAATAAAGATATTAAGAAAATTTCAAAATAAGGAGAGTGACAGAAATGTTATTCAAACCAGACTATGATGAAAACGGAAAAAAAGTGCTCTGTGAAATGAACGGCATTAACAGCGATATGTTAATGGACATTTATGTTAAAAAGCTGAAGAGCGGTGAAACTCTTGAAATTTTTGAAGAGAAAAATGAATGCGCTGTCCTTCTGCTTTCAGGCAAAGTCAACTTTACTGTAGCTGACAGCATCAATGAGGATTGTCAAAGAGAAAATCCTTTCCAGAAAACACCATATGCAGTACACTTCTGCAAGGGTACTAAGGCATCCGTTACTGCACTGTGCGACAGTGAGGTGCTTGTACAGATGACAGATAACGATAAAACATGGGAGCCTGTATTCTACAATCCTGACAACTGCCTTTATCAGGAATTCGGCAAGGGTCAGTGGAACGGCACCGGTCACAGGATTGTTTCAACGATGTTTGACCTTGACAATGCTCCCTATTCAAATATGGTTATGGGCGAGGTATTCAATCAGCCGGGCCGCTGGTCAAGTTATCCTCCTCACCACCATCCTCAGCCCGAGCTGTATTACTATCAGTTTGACCATCCCGAAGGCTTCGGAGCAGGCTTTGAGGGCGACACTCCTTACAAAACCGAGAATGGCACCTGCCTTTGCATACGAGGCGGTAATGCTCACCAGCAGGTTACTGCACCGGGCTACGAAATGTATTATGTATGGCTGATCCGTCATATAGACGGTGACCCATGGGACAAAACAAGAATTTACGTTCCCGAATATGAATGGCTCGCAAGCGCTGATTAATTATACATTTTGAGCATAAATATACAATAATTTACTGTGTATTTATTGACTTTATAAAATAATTATGCTAAATTAAATCAAAGGACAAGGGTATTCCTGCCCTTGTCTTATTTATTTGTTAATACATAAAAATACGGAGGAAGAAAAAATGAAAATGGCAAAAAAAGTTTTAGCTGTTGTTCTTGCTGCTTTAATGGCTGTCGCAGTGTTTGCAGGCTGTTCAAAGGACGAAAAAAAGCCGGATGCACCTGCTGCTGAAAAAGTAAAGGTTATCAACATTGACCTTTCAGACGAGGTTTATGCTTTAGGCGTTAACAAGGATGATGCTGATTTACTTGCAAAGACAAATGAATTTATTGACAAGATTTTAAAGGATGGCACATTCGATGAAATCTGCACTCACTACTTTGGTGACGGCGAGCCTGTTGGTGTTACATCAGCAGTTGAGGATGCATCAAAGGATCAGCTTATTGTTGCAACAAATGCTGAATTCGAGCCTTTTGAGTACAAAAAGGGCGACCAGTTCTACGGCATTGATATGGAAGTTGTTAAGGCACTTGCAGATTCACTTGGCAAAGAGCTTGTAATCAAGGATATGAAATTTGATGCTGTTGTTCTTTCAGTTCAGCAGGGCAAGGCTGATATCGCTGCTGCAGGTCTTACCGTAACAGACGACAGAGCTGCTCAGGTTAACTTCACAAATTCATATTACTCAGCATCACAGAGAATTGTTGTTAAGGGTGACGACACAACATTTGATGCTTGCCAGACAAAAGCAGATGTAGATAAGATTCTCAACGCCCTTGATGCATCAGCAAAAATCGGCGGACAGAACGGTACAACAGGTCAGTACTATGTTGAAGGTTCAGAGGATTTTGGTTTTGAAAAGCTCCCTGCAACATTCGTTGGCTATGATAACGGCTCACTCGCCGTACAGGATTTAATCAATGGCGGTGTTAAATATGTAATCATTGACGCTGCTCCTGCTTCAGCTATCACAACTGCTATCAATGCAGTAGCTTAATAAGCAACAATATAATACCTCACCTAAAGGCAATATGACTAAGGTGAGGTATTTTTTATAAGGAATTTAGTTATGAATTTTGGTAAAAAGATAGAAGTATTTTATGATTTTTTTATAAATCACGGTGCTTACAACACTGTACTGCTTGGTCTTAGAAACACCTGTATAATTGCAGTACTTGGTTTAATTATCGGTATAGTTATCGGTACAATCCTTGCAACAATAAGAGTACTTCCTAAAAATAATATAATTGTAAAAATTCTTGATAAAATTGCAGGCTTATATGTAAGTCTTTTCAGAGGAACACCTATCGTTGTTCAGCTTCTTGTGTTCTATTATGTACTTATGCCGCTTATGTCACTGCACCTTAATTCCGTGGCAGTTGCAGTTGCAGTATTCGGAATGAACTCAGGCGCTTACATATCGGAAATTATGAGAGCAGGAATCCTTTCCGTTGACCCCGGTCAGATGGAGGGCGGACGTGCTGTTGGTTTGAGCTATTCAACAACTATGATGAAAATCATAATTCCGCAGGCAGTAAAAAATATTCTGCCCACACTTGGCAACGAATTCATTTCACTTATCAAGGAAACCTCAGTTGTAAGCTTTGTAGGTGCAACAGACCTTTATGTTGCATTTAACCGCATAGGCTCAAACAGCTATGAATTTATGATACCTTATATTGTTATGGCATTGATTTACATTGTGCTTGTTGTAATCATTTCAATATTTGTTAAGATTATGGAAAGGAGCTTGAGAAAAAGTGATAAAGGTATGTAATTTAGAAAAAAGCTTCGGTGATAATCATGTATTAAAAGGAATTGATTACGAAATCAAGCAGGGCGAAAAAATTGTAGTTATCGGTCCGTCAGGCTCAGGAAAAAGCACATTTTTAAGATGCCTTAATCTGCTCGAAACTCCCACAGGCGGTGAGGTATATTTTGACGGCGAATGCATTACTGATAAAAAATGTGATATCAATAAAGTAAGACAGCATATGGGAATGGTTTTTCAGCATTTCAATTTATTCAATAACAAAACCATTCTTGAAAACATTACTCTTGCACCCACTAATTTAAAAATAATGAGCAAGGATGAGGCTAAGAAAACTGCAATGGAACTTTTGGAGCGTGTAGGTCTTGAGG
>JAIDEF010000347.1 GCA_029054965.1 Eubacterium sp. | reverse complement strand
GCCAATAAGGAAAATGGCGGCTTTGCAAGATTCCTGAATAAATTAACATTTAAAAAGTTTTTCAATGAAAAGGTTGAAATAACAATTGATGCTTCAGATGAAGGCGTGTCAGGAATTGACAGAATAGAATATCGTTTGCTTGATGAAAACGCAAATCCTATTGATGATAATTGGAAAATATATAACGAATTAGACAAGCCTACCCATGATTCTGAATTTAAAGGATTTGTTGAAGCCCGTGCAATTGATAAGGCAACAAACGAATCGGATATTTTGCGTTCAGACGGTTATGTAATTGATAGAGATAATCCGACGGATGTTATAATAAATGCAACATATAAGGGAGAGGCTTATACTCCGGCAACATGGGTTGCGGGGGATGTTAATGTTGAATTATCATCAACAGCTTTTTCGGATATTTATGAATATTGTTATCGTGTTGACGGCGGCGAATGGATTACGCTTTACTCAGATATTTTTACAGTAACTCAGGAGGGAATTCATAAATATGAATTCAAAGCAATAAGCTATTCAAATCTTGAAAGTGCTGTATCGGAAATTGATATAAGAATTGACCGTCAGACTCCTGTTATACGAGTTGACTTCGAAGGTACATTCGGAAGATGGTCAGGTGACGGCGTTAAGTTTAAATTGTCTACCGAAGAAGAATCACTCTCAGGTGTATCCTATTATTATGATAATGGTAATGATTGGGTTAAAATAACAACAGGCGAGGAAATTGAAATTAATTATAGTGTAAATGCAACCTTCCGCTTTAAAGCTATTAATAATGCAGGCACTGAAAGCTATCCGTCTGACAGTTATATTGTTATGATTGACGCAGAAGAACCAACAATCACACTTAATCAATCCGTAACAGAATCAACAACAAAACCCTATAATATTGAGATTCAAACTACAGCAGGTGAAGCAGGTCTTAAATCTGTTTTTGTTAATGGCACTGACATAACAAATGAATCAGAATTTGAGGTTTCTAAAAACGGTACATATGTTTTCACTGCTGTCGGTAATAATGGAAAGATTACGACAAAAGTATTAGAAATAACAAATTTTAAAATTGAAAATGAACCTCCGATTCTTCAAATTGTAGTGGATGGTACAATAGGTCGTGTTACAAATGAGGATGTAGTGTTTAGACTCAGTACTCCGAATGTTCTTTCAGGTGTTAAATACTATTATTCAATCGGTGAAGAATGGATTCTAATGGACAGTGATACGCTTATCGTTTCTGAAAACGGCTCTGCAGTTTATAGATTTAAAGCTGTTAATAATGCGGGTGTAGAAAGCTATGTCAGTCCCGAATACAAAGTTCATATTGAGAACAAAATTGATATTGACGCTTTGAAAGCCGCTGTTGAAAAATTCAGCGAATTAAATTCGTCAGATTATTCAGAAGCATCATACAATAATCTTAAAAATGTTGTTGATAAGAATAAGAGTTTGTTAGACGTAGCACAATCTCAGGAGGCTGTTGACCAAGCGGTAATAGAAATCCTTGAAGCAATTTATGCGTTGCAACCTTATTTTAACTTTACTGTTTCATCTGAAAATGGCAGTTATGAAGTAACTTATGATGGAAGTATATCAAGTGATAATAAGTATTCTTTATAATTCGTTACAG
>JAIDEF010000346.1:5566-6222 GCA_029054965.1 Eubacterium sp. | reverse complement strand
CCCATTGTGCAATATTCCCCACTGCTGCCTCCCGTAGGAGTCTGGGCCGTGTCTCAGTCCCAATGTGGCCGTTCAACCTCTCAGTCCGGCTACTGATCGTCGACTTGGTAGGCCGTTACCCCACCAACTATCTAATCAGACGCGAGTCCATCCTTAGGCGCCTCAGCTTTGGTATATCTACGATGCCGTTAATATACTTTATATGGTATTACCGTCCGTTTCCAGACGCTATCCCTTTCCTAAGGGCAGGTTACTCACGCGTTACTCACCCGTCCGCCACTCAGTCATATCATTAATCATTCCGAAGAACTCATAAATCAAGCTTCGTTCGACTTGCATGTGTTAGGCACGCCGCCAGCGTTCGTCCTGAGCCAGGATCAAACTCTTAAAACTATTGTATTAAATCGAACATCTCTGTCCGTTCTAACCGTTTCAAGAACTTTCGCTCTCTCGAACACTTTCGTTCGTAATTACTGCTTTTGTATCTTCTCGATACGAGTACAGATAAAACTCTTTTTCAGAATCTTATCGGGTTCCTTACTTTTGTCGTTGTTTAATTTTCAAGGTCCTTATCTCCAGCAGTAAGAGGTGTTAAACTCTTTTGTGGAGGTCGCTCTCTCGTTGCGACTTGTACATAATACCAAATCATTCCCGAT
>JAIDEF010000346.1:0-5556 GCA_029054965.1 Eubacterium sp. | reverse complement strand
TTGTTTAATTTTCAATGTCCTTATGCATTCGTTTGAGAAGCTTTGTTTTGTTGTTTCTCTCTCGAGTGCTTTGCAATAATACCACAACAAAACGCATATGTCAACACTTTTTTCTAAGTTTTTTTCAAGTTTTTTCACACCTTGCCAGGTGTTTCTAAATCATACAATATGTAGGGTATATATAGTTAATATGCATTAATCAACTATATATACCCTTAAACGCTGTGTTAGCCACATTATACAGTATATATTTATACTGTTCTATGGTTATCAGGCATATATTTCTGCACCTTTTTCAGTGCATTATCTATATCATTATAATAAATATTAAAATCAAATATAGTTATTTTATCGTCATCTGTTGATGCAATTTTGGTATTTTCATCAAAGCCAAATGATTTAGTATTATAATATGCAACACTCAATCCTGTACATAATACAACAACAGCACAACAAATAATCGCAGTAATCTTTTTTTTCAAGACAATCACCTATTTTTCAACATACTCATCTTTTAAAAGCTCTCCAAGTGCAGTGGCAAACAATCTTGCCGAATAGCAGGCCTCGTCCAAAGTGTTTCCATCCGTACCAACCTCAAGTAGGAAAGAATTCTTGGTTTCAAACATATTATATTTGCGCTCAGCAAAAAGAATAGGACGCATAAGACCCGAATACATTTCCTCTACCTTATTCTGAACAGCTAAATCAAATCTAAGGTTATATTCCCAGTTCGGATAGTTTTTTATACTACCGTATTCTGCACCTGCAATAATCATCATTCTTGCAGCCTTTTTTCCGTTTATCGTTGCAGTAGGCTTAACCTTAGTATTATTATCATATGTAATATCGTCACGGTGCACGTCAATAGTTATTTCTATCGACGGATATTCCTCAAGATATTTTTCTATATTTTTTCGTGATGAGTCATAAGCACCGCTGTAATTTTCATCGTGAATATCAGTATCATGGATAACATTGAAGCCCTGAAGCTCAAGATACTTCACAAGCTCGTCTCCCACCCTCACCATATTTTTTGCATTATCCTTTGAGCGAAGGTCGAGAGACTCTGTATAATAACCCGC
Source organism: Eubacterium sp. (assembly GCA_029054965.1). Classification (GTDB taxonomy): domain Bacteria; phylum Bacillota; class Clostridia; order Oscillospirales; family Acutalibacteraceae; genus Eubacterium_R. Next base: position 4,474 of record JAIDEF010000346.1, on the reverse strand, counting down.
ATCAATAAGTGTATAGCTCTCCGTTGTGTGACTGTGGTAAACAAGAATAGTCGGTTTTGAAATATCCTGAATACTGAGGTCTGCCTTCTGTTTAAGGAGCTCTTCAATATTAGGCTCGTAAAACGATGAAGGTATTTTGCTCTGGATTTCCACACGGTCGTGAGAAATCAAGGTTCCCCCGCCGAAGTAATCCTCCTCACTCGTTTTGCCTTTTACCTTTTCGTCTTTAATAGTTTTTTCAGCGTCACTCATCAGCTTTTCTATATCATCAGGTATTTTGGTAATGTCGGAATAAAGGTCGCTGTCCTTCCCTTTTATTCCATCAGTTGACCTGCTGGCACTTATTGCTGCGGTGTTATTAGTATTATCACTTTTTTCTTTTTTAGCAGTAGTTTCTTCAGTAATTTTTTCCATATTAATCTGTGGTGAAAACACAGCCGCTACACCTGAGCTGATAGTGCCGATTTGTGAAGCATAACCGGGTGCAGTATTTATAATTATCGCAATAACACAAATAGCTGCGACAACATTTGCCAGATAGATTAATAAATCCTTTTTCATTTACTCACCATATTATATATAGTATTATACATATATATATGATAAAATTTGTCGTTAAAGAACTGTCGAAAATATTTCTTATTATATATAATTATATATACATTATATGTCACCCTACAAGCGAGAACAAATCCTGCGGAGATAAATTTTTATGAAGGCAGGTATTAATCGACATACCAATAAGTTTGGACCCCTGCTCAATAATTCTGTCAATCTCTCTCGGAGTAACAAACATAGAGCCGTCGGAACAGTCATCAAGCAGTGCTGTTGAAAGCACTGTAGGTATACCCATTGAAATAACAGGAATGCCAAGAGTCTTTTCTGATATTTCATAACGATGATTTCCCACACCGGAACCGGGTGAAATACCTGTATTGGACATTTGCACCGTTGAGCCGAGTCTGTCTTTAGAAGTTGCAGCCAAAGCATCCACAACAATTACACAGGACGGTTTAATAGTGCTTACTATACCGCCAACGAGCTCGGCTGATTCTATACCCGTATCGCCAAGAACGCCCGTTGGGATATTTGACACATTAAAAAAATCCTTAAATATTTCATTTTTATTTTCACCCTGCATTAAATGACGTGTTGCAATGACATAATCATTTACCTTCGGCCCAAGTGCATCAGCCGTAATATCAAGATTACCGACACCTGCAACAAGCACTGATGACATATCTTCCGGCAAAAGAGAATTTAATACTGATGATAAATCCTGAAGCCTCCCGTCAAATAAATCTATATCACTTAAAAATGAGGGCAAAGAATAGGTAATGTATGTTCCGATTGGTTTACCAAGCACCTGAGCACCATTATCGTTAATAACTTCAACAGTAGTTATATTTTTATCTTCTTTTACAATAACCCCGTCAATAGCTGTTTTATTGACAGATTCATATGATTCAACTGCCAAATCGGTTCTGTTAGTCACAAATATCACCCAAAATATAATGTTTTTTAATAAAAGTATGCCCAAAAATAAAAAAATACTTGCATTTTTAAACAAGGTGTGATAATATACATTAGCATTGAAAACATAAAAGGGTTAAAACCCTGTATACCTATTCTACCTTCAAAGGAGTGAAAACTATGCCAAACATTAAGTCTGCAAAGAAAAGAGTAAAGGTTAACGCTGTAAAGGCTGCTAACAACAAGGCTACTAACTCAGCACTTAAGACTGCTATCAAGAAGGCTAATGCCGCTATTGAAACAAACGCAGATAACAAAGATGCTCTTGTTAAGGACGCTGTTAAAAAGATTGATCAGGCTGCAGCTAAAAATCTTATTCATAAGAATTGTGCAGCAAGAAAGAAGAGCAATCTTACAAAAAAAGCTAACGCTTAATCTTGACTGAAAAGTAGCTCCTATTTTTTAATAGGAGTTTATTTTTTATCTTGACTTTATACATTATTCAATTTATAATAAATACAGATACTTGAAAGGGGCATAAAAATTATGGATTTCAAAAAGATTATTAAAGTAATCAGTGCAATCGTTGCTTTAGCTGCACTTGCAGCAGCAGTTGTTTTAGCTGTAAAAAAACTGACAGGCGGTTCTAAGGAGCCTGAGTATTTCGATGATAACGATTTCTTTGAGTGTGACAATGAAATTGAGATTGTTGAAGCTAAGGCTGAGGAAACAGTAGTTGAAGAAGCACCTGCTAAGGAAGCAGCGCCTAAAAAGAAAGCACCTGCTAAGAAAAAGGCTGCTAAAAAAGCTGACGCTGAATAATGAATCACAAATATTAAAATGGGACTGTCTCACAAAAAATGAGACAGTCCCATTTTACATGTTTACCATGAGTAGAAAAGCTCTATAAATGATTTTTCAATACCTATGCAGAAAAAATATTGTTGACAAGATATAATATCAATGTTATTCTGAGAGTAGAATAAGATGTTGATTCAGTAATGATTGGGTGAGACCGATGTATAATAAAGAATAATATCATATCTACAGAACACAGAAAATATTTTAAAATAAGGAAGAGTTTTTATGAGGAAAAATTTTAGTGTATTTTTAGCTACTGTTTGCGCTTTATTAATGGTTATTACCAACAATGGTTTTGCTTTTGCCGCTGAATTTTCTAATGATAAATTAAACAATTGTTATTTGGACGTAATGAATGAGTACAATAATAATTCTGATAATTTAACATTTGACTATGACGATAAATACTATGACATCGCTATGGAGTCAAATGAAATTAACGGAAAATTGTTGGATTATGTTGAAATCAATGATGATATTTTATCTCAGTCATACGGCGGTTCATATATTGATGATGATGGTTATTTAAATATCATGCTAACCGGAAATCAAGAGGAATGCAACAAGATTATATTTGATATGTTTGCATATGATAATCCTTGCACTGAAATTGTCAAGTATTCATATAAAGAGATTATGGCGGAGAAAGATAAAATAGATTCTTCTATGGAAGCATATATTACTGAAGTAAATTCAGGTAAAATGAATGCGGAAACTCAATCATTAATTAATTCTATTCAGACAGTATCATATGATGATATAAATAATCAAATTGTGGTATCATTATGTAATAATACAGATTCTGCAGCTATTGCGATGCAGTCCGATGAATCTCAATATCATACGAACATGAATGACCAAATTGACACATTCAAAGAGAAAATAAGCGATTCTGATATCATTTCTTTTGATATTGTCAATGATGAAATTGAAATGACTGCAACAGAATGAAGACCCGATCGAGGTATAGTTGTAGCAAAAACATCCACCACACTTAGTGGCTGTAGTACAGGATATAGAGCAAAATACAAGTATAATGGTACAACATATTCTGGGTTCGTGACATGTGCTCATGGTAATAGTACAGAAAAAAATGTTTATCTTTCAACAACTGCAACAAGTGCAAATAAAATCGGAACTATTTTAAATCGTTCTTTAACAAATAACTCTAATGTTGATGTGGCATTTATAAAAATGGCATCAGGTTATACAAATTCAAATGCAATTTATTATACAAGTTCACAGCCAGGTGTGACCCGTCAAGGTACTGTTTTAGATGGAACTCAAACAACTGTAACGGTTGGACTTGCAGTATTTAAATCTGGAGTGACAACATATTTAACTTCAGGAAAGGTTACAAGTACAAATACATCAGGTTACGTGAATGTTGATGGTACAAAATATTTAATAAAAGATATGTTTGCTACTGGTTCAATCAGTAGTAGTGGTGACAGTGGTGGAGTAACTTATATTATCAATTCAGGTGCTGCAAGTGGCAAAGCGGTTGGTACAGTAGAAGCAGGAAATTCATCAACAAGTTTATTTGTAAAAGCAAGTAATATAAAAAGCACTTTTGGTGCATATTCCTATTAATTTTTATTGGTTAAAGTATGAAAAAGTTTTCTTATAATTTTATTTTATTAATATTAACTTTTATTGTTTTATTTTCCGGTTGCACCGCACCATCCCTACCTATTGATAACAATATAAAAGCAATACTATTAGATAATAATATTGAAAAAAGTTATATTCAATCAATTAACTACGATAGTATAAGGAATTGTCTGGATTCGGACTTTAATACTAATGATTCATTGTCAAGGGTATCAGATTATATTGATGAAGTTATTGAAACAGATTTTGATTATTATAAAAGTGAGCACCCATTAATTGATAATAATGACATTGCTGTTGTAGATTGTTATATTTACGACAATAACAATCAGTGTATATACGAAGATAAAAACATCAAAATATTTATTGGATTTAATTGTTTTGACAGATTTATTGAGAACGCATTATTTCAAAAGCAGATTGGAGATATTATTACAATTTCAAGTAATAAGTGCAGCAATGAATTTCTAACAAATTATGTTGATTCTAATATAAAATTTATCATTTCTGATATAAAATATATAAC
>JAIDEF010000345.1 GCA_029054965.1 Eubacterium sp. | reverse complement strand
ATCATAAAGTTATTAAAATACTGTTAATACTGTGAAAATAATAAATAAATCATTCAGCAGTGCATATATTTTTCAATGGTGATGATATGAAAAACAAATTATTCAGACAATGTATTTTCGGATTTATCTTTACCGGAATACTCGGAAGCCTGTTCCATTTTGTTTACGGATGGAGCGGCTGCAACAGCTTTGTAGGTTTATTTTTCCCGGTCAACGAAAGCACCTGGGAGCATTTAAAGCTGCTCTATCTCCCCTATCTTATCTGGTCTGTAATTGAATATAAAGCTACCAATAAAAACAAAAGCCTATGGTTTGGCAAGGCTATCGGGCTTTTAGTCGGAATGCTTGCAATCATAAGCTTTTTTTATTCCTACAATGGGATAATAGGAAGAAATATTCCTTTTCTGAATATATTATCATTTTTTATCGGCATTGCCGCTGCATTTGCTGTTGACTTTTTTATTATAAAATCAAACATATTTGAGAAGTTTGAAAAAGTCGGAATAACAATATTTTCTGTTATCGGAGCGGCATTCATTTTATTCTCATTTATGCCGCCACTAATTCCGCTGTTTAAAGACCCTGTCACCTTCAGCTATGGGATATAAGAGCTGCTGCCTCTTTTATTTTTCTGCCGACATCCTCAACCCTATGAGCATCAGAACCTGTTGAAAAATCAACGCCAACCGATTCGGCAATCTCAAAAAATTGTTTATTAATCCCTAAACCCTTTGACGTATTCATTTCAAGACACATATTGTGCACTTTAACATTTTCACACAACTCCCTATAGGTATTTGCTAAATCATAGCTTGGATACAGATTGTGGCAGGTAATCAAATCGGGATGTGCAATAATATCGAAAATTCCGCTTTCAACAAGTGAATTTTCCAGTTCAAAATATCGTTTATAAATATAATCAATATTTTTGCCAAGCCACTGGTATTTGCGCTGATTAAAGGTCCAGTTGTCAACCCAATGAACAGAGCCCAAAAGATAATCGAAAAAACCATCTGATGTTAAATCTCTTATAAAATCCTTATGCTGTTCAAAATAACAGATTTCAAGACCAAAGGAAACCTTAATCGGGTATTCCCTGCTCCTGATTTCATCAGCGAGTCTTTTGAAAGCATCAAGTGATTGTGCAGACCTCGCCTTTGCACTAAACCATTTTTTCTGGTACAGATTATATTCCGATGCTTCTCTGAAGGCGGGATGAAAATCCTTAAAACGGATGCTGTGCTCAAGCAGACAGATTTCTTCAAGCTCCATTCGTACCGCTTTGTCTATAAACCTTTCTATCCATTCAACAGTGTATGGACCACGCTCAATATGTATATGTAAATCCTTCATAAAATAATTGTCACTTATTATAACCCTTCTTAAAGCGTTTTTTACCCTCTGCTCTGAAGCTTTCAATACCATCCATCTGATCATAAAGCTCAGCAGCCTCAAGGCAGATATCAAGAGAAAGATTAATACATTCCTCACTCATATTATCTGCGGTATCAAGTCTTGTGTGATAATATGTCTTGGGGTCGTGATTAACACCGCAAAAGCCTGCAGCTTCAATACCATAGCGTGAAAAGCCTTCGGCATCAACGGCACCCGGATAAATATCTGTTTCTTTCATTTCAATACCGCAGTTCACACCGGCTTCATATAAAAGCTCACCAACTGCATTTGAATTTTTCTGAGTTCCTGTACAGCCCTGTGTATAAATCTGAAGCTGTTCAATTTCTCGCATTGTATCCATTGAAATAACAACGGTTTCAATAGCCTTAAGCTCATCCTCATGGCGTTTAGCATAGGCAACAGCACCACGGAGTCCGGCCTCTTCGGAACCTGTCAAAAGACAGCAAACCTCAGTATTTTCATATCTTTTATCATTTTCGGCCATTTCCTTAAGAACAGCTATGGAAATATAATCAGCAGTTAAATTATCATTGGCGCCATCTACAACAACCTTCCAGTTAATAAAGAAAAGAATTGCAATAAAAAACGGAATAAGAAGAAGCTGAACTATTCCGATTATGAGCCAGAACTTTGAAGCATAAAGACCGCCCGCAAGGTCATAAATCAACCATATAACATTAAAAACACAAATACCGATTAAGCCGCCGATAGAGCCTCCCATAACAGGTGCAAGCGCTTTGATACCGCCGTGGAGAGAATAAGTCCACTCATTAGCTGCATCTGTATGACCGCAGAATATAATACGTCTTTTAATATCGCCGCTCGGTTTTCTTCGGGCCATAACATTACGTGATACCTTTTTGGGGAACAGAAAATCAACATATTCTCTGTACATTAAAAATTCAATCACAAGACAGGACAAGGCAAACCAAGTAAGAACAACTGCCACAACAGCAAGAGATGGATTATCTACAACTCCTCTGTATGTAAGCCAATAGAAAATCACTGAAATAATACCAATAATACCTGCCGGAGGAATCCAGCCCATAAATGCATTTGGGTGCAGATTAAAATCCTCCATTTCAACTTCATCCGCCCATTGTTCAAGCTCACCCTTTAAAAATTTCTGAGCTGAACGCTCACTGTGTGTTCCCGGTGCACGTTCCTTGAAATTGTCGCATACATAACGTATACCATCGAGCATATATTTATGAGTGCTTTCTGAAGCACCTTTTGTTAAACGCATAGAAATTCTCCTAAAATTATATTGTATATATTATACAT
>JAIDEF010000344.1 GCA_029054965.1 Eubacterium sp. | reverse complement strand
GTTCCACGTTTCCCATATGGCCCGGTAGTTCAGTTGGTTAGAACGCTAGCCTGTCACGCTAGAGGTCGACGGTTCGAGCCCGTTCCGGGTCGCCACGTTTTGCTGATATGGCTCAGGCGGTAGAGCACATCCTTGGTAAGGATGAGGTCACCGGTTCAAGTCCGGTTATCAGCTCCAAAAGGACAATGACATCAGTTATTGTTCTTTTTTTATAACACTAATAAGTTAAGCTTGAACCGGTGACAAGCTGCTCCAAATCTCTGATTTGGGAGAAAAGGTACAGTGTACCTTTTCGTAGCAGGTTGGTTTGATAAGTCCGGTTATCAGCTCCAAGAGAACAATGACAACAGTTATTGTTCTTTTTTTATAACACTAAATAAGTTAAGCTTGAACCGATAAAAATGTTTTTAAATAAAAAGCCTTGAAAGCTCACGGTATTCCGCAGGTTTTCAAGGCTTTTTTTATTCATCATAATAAAGCATTTATTTTTCTGAATTCTTTAATATTTCTGCCGCTTCTGAAAATAGCTTTTCCTTATCTGCACCGCAGTTGTTAACATAATTGATAAATGTAGACAGTGAGCAGCAGTATTTGCCGTGTTCAAGATTAGAGTATGAACGCAGTGAAACATCAAGATTTTCCGCCATTTCCTCCTGCGATATACCTAACTCTGCTCTCTTGTTTGCAATCTCGTTTTTTAGATAATGCTTTAAATTTTCCGTTGCAGTCATTTTGCTCACCTCACCAAATGGGCTAACAAAATCCTACAATTTTTGACTATTGTATTCTATGTACTGCACTTCATATGCTTGTTGCCTTCTTCAAATATATAGTTATTAATTATCAGTGAAGTAACGCATTATTTACACATTTTTAACACACAGATTTATACCGATTTAAAGAAGTCGGTCTATTTCTTTTTTATTGCCAATATATAACCCGTCGCAAATATTAATGCCAATATTACAAATACCTGTTCCATAAGCAACGCCCCTTTCCGGGAACAGAACCATTTATGAAAATCGATAGTCAATCTGTATAAGGCGATTTATCTATCACCTTTCGGTTAAGCTCAATCAATACAACCTTGTTCTTTTCAATACGTATTTCGAGTGACTTCTTGTTGGTCAAGGCAGCCTCTATAGCCTTGATGGTAGACTCATTTAATTTCATAATTAACCTTTCTGAGAATGCAATCAACAATATAAATCTTACATCGTCTATAAAACATAAATGCATAATATTCAAAACAATAAAAATAAGGACTATAAGTATCATAATACTCATAGTCCTTTTTGACTGTATACCCTTAACTATTTATAAGAATCAATATTTTTATTATTCATCACAATTTTTTAAGATTTCTGCTGCCTCTGAAAACAGCTTATCTTTATCTGCATCACAGTTATTGACATAATTAATAAACGATGACAGGGAACAACAATATTTGCCATGCTCAAGATTTGAATATGAACGAAGCGATATATTCAGATTTTCAGCCATTTTTTCCTGGGAAATACCAAGCTCGGCTCGTTTATTTGCAAACTCGTTTTTCAAATAAATTTTTAATCCTTCTGTTGCAGTCATTTTATTCACCTCACCAAACGGGCTAACAAAATTCTACAATTTATGCACATTTCAATCTATGTTCTGCAATTCATAAGCTTAAAACAATGTTTGATTTTCAACTGTTTTCAGGCAAAAAACATCCCCGAAAGACATAACTTCCGGGGAATTTTTTAATAAAACTTTGCGTATTTATCGCCTTTATAGTAGACACAGATATAGCCGCTTGGGATTTTAAGCCAAATATCATTTCCTACATTTTTCACATCAAGAGCTGTTACTTTTGTCCCTGATTTCAGAACAGCGTTATCATTGGAATTACTGCTTGTGCAGTTCTTTCTGCCGTCAGCGGTTAAATCCTTAACCTTTTTAACAGCATAATTCGTTCCTGCGCCTGTTCTTACATTTACATCTGATGTGAGTGTATAAACACTGCCCTTGTCAAAGCGAACACCGCCCTGTGACGGCTTTGCTTTATCAGAGTTTGACAGAAGGAAATATGCCGGATTTCTGTCGCCTGTTGCCTTTGCAAGCTCGTTCACAGAAACCACACAGCCGTAATCCGTTTTTCTTACAATGCGGTTTGGTCTGTCGAAATCATCATACTTACCGCTGTAAAGCTGTGGATCAATAACATTAATATTTGAGCCCTCCATTTTATTTAACACAACAAAATGACCAGCAGAGCTGAAAACATTATATGCATCACCCTGATTAGCAATCACGATTCCGCCCGCCTTAATATGACTGACTACTTTATTTTCGTCTGTCGTTGTTGTAAAGCTAAGATTGGAATGCTCACGGCATACTGCTTTGAGCAAAGTATTAAGGTTTGTACCCGAATTATCTCTTGCGCCACAGTCTAAGCTGAGCTTTGTCATACTGCTGACAGAATAAAGCTCGCTACCAACAAGATTATTTACTGCAATACAGGGTGCACAGACGCCACAGCCTGAGGTTTTGATTGTTTCAACCTTTGAGGTTGAAGGATTGTCGTACTTAATATTTTCATAAT
>JAIDEF010000343.1 GCA_029054965.1 Eubacterium sp. | reverse complement strand
GTTTGGATGCGGTGCACATGAAATCGGAACAAAGCTGGCAGAAAAGCTTGGTATTCCTTATTATGATAAAGAGATTATTAAAAGAGCCTCAAAGGAAAGCGGCTTTGATGAAAATTTATTCCATTTTTATGATGAAAAGCCTACAAGGAGCTTTTTGTTTAATGTATCAACCGATGGGCTGGTTCCTATGGGGAATAATGGTATAAGCCTTGAGGATCAGATTATTCAGTATCAGTTTGATACTATTAAAAAGGTTGCGGCTGAGGGCAGCTGTATAATTGTCGGAAGATGTGCCGAATACATTTTGAGGGAAAGAAAAGACACGGTGTCCGTATTCCTTCATGCAGATGATGAATACAGACTTAACAGAGTAATTAATGATTATGGCATTATTCCTAAAAATGCGGCAAAGGAAATCAAGGCAATGGATAAAAAGCGTGCCAAGTTCCATAATTTTTACAGTGATGACAGATGGGGTGATGCGTCAACCTATGATTTATCAATAAATGTAGCAAAGCTCGGTATTGATGAAACTGTTGAGCTTATTTCAAATTATATAAGTACTAAATTTTAGTTTGTTTTTTATTATCTGAATTTGCAGAAAGCTGTTATATTTTCTTGCATTTATTAAGTTGATAATATATAATACGTACAAACTGTTTTTTAGGAGAAATTTGATGGATAAAATTCTTGTTCTTGACTTTGGCGGTCAATATAATCAGTTAATTGCCCGTCGTGTCCGTGACCACAGTGTTTATGCAGAAATTCTGCCATATACCACACCGATTGATGTTATTAAAAATAATAACTATAAGGGTATTATTTTTACCGGCGGTCCTAATTCTGTTTATGATATGAGCTCACCTCATTATGATAAAGCAATACTTGATTTGGGTATTCCTGTGCTCGGAATATGCTATGGCTGTCAGCTTGTTGCGTGGATGGGTGATGGTGAGGTTAAAACCGCACCTGTCAGTGAATACGGCAAAATTGAGTTTACTGCTGATACAAGCTCAAAGCTTTTTAAGAATGTGGATGAAAAATCCATTGTCTGGATGAGCCATACAGATTATATTGCAATGCCTCCAAAAGGCTTTGAAATCATAGGAGCCACCAATGACTGTCCTTGTGCTGCTATGCAGAATACAGAAAAGAATATTTATGCCGTTCAGTTTCATCCTGAAGTTACTCATTCACAGTTCGGCTCACAGATACTATATAATTTCCTTTATGAGGTTTGTGCGTGTGCAGGCGATTGGGTAATGGATAATTTCATAGATAATACTGTTGAAAAGCTCAGAGAGCAGATTGGTGATAAAAAGGTTATACTCGGTTTATCAGGCGGTGTTGACAGCTCTGTTGCAGCAGGCTTGCTGTCACGTGCTGTGGGCAAGCAGCTCACCTGCGTTTTTGTTGACCAGGGGCTTATGCGTAAGGACGAGGGCGATTTTGTAGAAAACACCTTTACCACACTGTTTGATATGAATTTTGTAAGAGTAAATTGCGGTGAGCATTTTCTTTCAAAATTAAAAGGTGTTACTGATCCTGAGGAAAAAAGAAAGATAATCGGTACAGAATTTTTCAATGTGTTCTGGAATGAAATCAGAAAGCAGAATGAGCTTGGCTTTTTCGCACAGGGTACAATCTATCCTGACTGTATTGAATCAGGCAAGGGTGATGCCGATGTTATTAAAACACATCATAACAGAGTGAATACGCCTGAGGATGTGGAATTTTTGGGCATTATTGAGCCGCTTGCAGATTTGTTTAAAGATGAGGTAAGAAGAGTTGGCGAAAAGCTTGGAATTCCTAAAGAGCTTGTTTGGCGGCAGCCGTTCCCGGGTCCGGGACTTGGTGTGCGTATAATCGGTGAAATCACAGCAGAAAAGATTAAGGTGCTTCAGGATGCTGACTGGGTGCTTCGTGACGAAATGGCAAAGAACGGCTATGAAAAAAATCTTGCACAGTTTTTCTGTGTCCTGCCGGGTGTCAATACCGTCGGTGTAATGGGTGATCATAGAACATATGATAACCTTGTGGCAATCCGTGCAGTAACAACAGATGATTTTATGACAGCCGATTGGGCAAGAATTCCTTATGACATTCTTGCAACGGTTTCTAATCGTATAACAAATGAAGTGGCACATGTCAACCGTGTTGTCTACGACATAACCTCCAAACCCCCCGGAACAGTCGAGTGGGAATAGTAAACAGAACGCTCAGACACCGCATTAATAAAGGGAATTTGAAGTTTTGAAAAACAATTTGATACTGTTTTGATACTATTACCATAATTTAATACATAGGTAAACCCCTGATGTATGAACGCTTAATTCATACATCAGGGGTTATTTTTATATTTCGTTTTCTTCTTTCTGTTGACGGAGAGCTTTTAAAGCCTCGTGTGTTTCTCTTGCGGAGCTTGCAGGATATTGGTAACGCCAATCATCATATTGCTCTTGAGTTATCTCTCCATTTTTCAACTGTTCTGATTTTTTGTACCAAGCTCTGAATGTATCACAATGTGAAGAACTACTGTATATATCAGGAACTAAGCAAGGTGTACCGTGTTCGTCTTTACTGATTTTTAAGCCATACTCATCTTCCAAAGCAAATAAGAGTTGAAAAAGATGCTCATAGCTTTTTACTTCAGAAACCTCTAATGCTGATGGCTGAACATCAACTATTGCTGCTAATTTTTCTATGTATTTATCTTTAGGCTTTCGAGTGCCTGTTTCGTATTGAGCAATTCTTATATCTGCTGTTCTGTTGTCGAATCCAACAGCCAAGCCTAATTGCTTTTGTGTTAAACCTTTTCTTGTGCGAAATCGTTTTAATCTTTGTCCAACAGTCATAATATTCCTCCTAAACAAAATTGTTTATAGGTGTATTATAGTGGATTTAAAATAAAAAAGCAATAGACTAAACAAAAAAGTTTATAAATTATACTTGACATAAACAATAATGTTTAGTATAATTCAAATAAACTAAACAATTATGTTTAGAAACAATAAAATTAAAAGGAGACTAACTATTAAAAGTCAAGAATAAAAAGGAAAAGATGATGTAAAAAGAAAGACAGTAAAAAAGGGTAT
>JAIDEF010000342.1 GCA_029054965.1 Eubacterium sp. | reverse complement strand
TGAAACTGCTATATTTTTAAAATAAAAACCCAAAATTTTTTTTGCACTTTATATAAATTTCACTTAAAATCACTTTGCAATTAAAGATTGCTTTTCTGTTTTTTCAGCCATATTTACATATTTTTCCTAAGCAAAATCACTGTAATATTACTCAATAAAACAAAAAGCAGGCGTGGTGCTTTGTTTAGCACCACGCCATTGATTTTGATTATTAATTTTCTTCTGAACTATCGTCTATCGGTATTTCAAATTTCTGTTCTTCAAAAGCATTCTCTGCAGCATTATTCTGCTGAGGCTGAGGAGTATCATTTGATTGATCAGTATAATAATAGCTTCCTTCATTTTTCTGATTTCCGCTTTGAGGAGGTGCATAATAATAATCACTTGCACCGGAAGAAGGAGTAGTATATCCATATGCAGGGCCGCCATTATCACCTGCAAAACCAGCAACCCTTTCATCAAATGACTTAAAATCATCAGGTGTAATTCTGCCGTTCTGCAAAGCTCTCATACGGAAATTTTCATAATAAAGAGCTCTTGTAGTGTAAACATAAGGAACGACATAAATTAAACCAAAGCCCAAAGTAACAATGGAGAGCAGATACCATGGAATAAAGCTTAACTCCAAAGTGAACAGCTCTGTTCTGTTGCCTTGAACCATTTTCTTTGAAAGTCTGATAGCCTCAGTCGGCTTAAGGTTAGGATTATCACTCATAATTTCATTTGTGAAATATGAGCTGTAATAGAATATAATACCGGGCACAATAAACAGTATTGACCATAATCCGATAAAAATTTTTCTAAGAATAACAACAAGCAGCTTTTTTAAATAGGTATTATTAAATGAATTCTTAAAAACACCCGAAAGCTCCTTGCCAAGCTCAAAAGGCTCATCAGGACTTCTGCGCACAAGTGACAAATACATACCTGCTGTTGTAACAAGGAGCGGTGTGAAAATAATACCGCACAAAAAAGATATGCTGTATAAACCTCCGCCAAGCAAGCCACCAATGAGTGCATTAATTCCCCCTGACTTGTTAACGGAAAGCTGTGTGATTTCAGGAGCGGATGAAGCACCCTCAAATTCAAAATCATCTATAGGATTATCATAGTCATAATCATCGCCGAATTCATCGCCGAAATCGCTGTAATAATCATAAAATTCATTGTATCCGCCTTTGTTGTCATTAAAAAATTCAAAGTCGTTTTTATTAAAATTGTAATTATAATTATTAGAAATATTTAAACCAACACTAATATTTGCAAGCAATGTTACAATTAATGAAACAAGGAATATATAGAAAACCTTCCCCCTTATTATATCCTTTGCCTGCTGTTTAACGAGGGCTCTGTTAATATAATTCATATTGTCCTCTTTTCTTAAAACTCAAGCTTTGACTCAATAAATTCAACTAACTCGCTGATAGGAATTCTAACCTGCTCCATAGTATCGCGGTCACGTACTGTTACACAGCAATCCTCTTCACTGTCAAAATCATAAGTAATGCAGTATGGTGTACCGATTTCATCCTGACGGCGGTATCTTTTACCGATTGAGCCTGCATCATCAAAATCAACATTGAACTTTTTAGCAAGAGTGCTGAAAACATCTGTTGCCTGCTCACTGAGTTTCTTTGAAAGCGGAAGCACCGCAGCCTTGAATGGTGCAAGAACAGGATGGAAATGCATTACAACTCTTGTATCATTCTTTTCTGCATCAATTACTTCCTCGTCATAAGCCTCAGTAAGAATAGCAAGGAACAAACGCTCAACACCAAGTGACGGCTCAATAACATAAGGAACATATCTTTCATTATTAACCTGGTCAACATACTCAAGATTTTTACCGCTGGTGTTAATATGCTGAGTAAGGTCATAATCTGTTCTGTCGGCAACACCCCAAAGCTCACCCCAACCGAATGGGAAGTTATATTCAAAGTCAGTTGTTGCCTTTGAATAGAAGCAAAGCTCATCAGGATCATGGTCACGAAGTCTGAGGTTTTCCTCCTTGATTCCAAGTGAATAGAGCCAGTCACGGCAGAAGCCTCTCCAGTAGTCAAACCACTCTAAATCGGTACCGGGCTTGCAGAAGAACTCAAGCTCCATCTGTTCAAACTCACGAACACGGAAAATGAATTTACCCGGTGTGATTTCATTTCTGAATGACTTACCAATCTGTGCTACACCGAAAGGAATTTTCTTTCTTGTAGTTCTCTGAACATTCTGGAAGTTAACAAAAATACCCTGTGCAGTTTCAGGTCTGAGATAAATCTCATCCTTAGCATCCTCTGTTACACCCTGGAAGGTTTTAAACATAAGGTTGAACTGACGGATATCAGTAAAATTGTTCGCACCGCAGTTAGGACAAGGAATGTTGTGCTCCTTGATATAAGCAGCCATCTCTTCATTGCTCCAGCCTGCAACATTTGTTCCATCGAAATTTTCAATCAAATCATCTGCTCTGTGTCTTGTTTTACAGTCGCAGCAGTCCATAAGCGGATCGGAGAAGCCGCCAAGGTGACCTGAAGCAACCCAAGTCTGCGGATTCATAAGAATAGCACTGTCAAGACCAACATTGTATGGATTTTCCTGAATAAACTTCTTTCTCCAGGCCTTTTTAATATTCTCTTTAAGCTCAACACCCAACGGACCGTAATCCCATGTATTTGCAAGACCGCCGTAAATCTCAGAACCTGCATATACGAAACCTCTGCCCTTTGAAAGTGCAACAAGCTTTTCTAATGTTTTTTCACTGTTAAGCATATAATAATCCTCCGTCTGGTTTATATTTCGTTATCTATTTATATTTATTGTATTTTACTATTTTTTATACAATAAGTCAACAAAAAGCCATTGATTGTTTAAAATCAATGGCTTTAACAGTTTATTTGCTGTCACTGACAAGCTTGTATAATGTTCCTGTGTCCTTTCCCGCAATTTCAAATTTTCTCAAAGAATCACTATCAAGAAGAGATTTTAATAATCTGCCTGCATCTATTGCAGCACTTTGGTGAGCATCTTCTTCGCTTTTGCCTTCCTTTATGTAATAATCATAAATTTTTTGCATAGGTGTATCGCCCCAGTTTCTGTTATTTCCGCCAAACAGAATACGGGCGGAAAACGGCGTATCATAATTATTCTAAAAATCAAAGAGCTTACTATCAGTCATAAATAATATGTTCACCATATTCAGTTAGTCTATAGTTAATCGTATTACTACGATATGGTTCTGAAGTAAAAATTTTCTGTTCACATAAATTATTCATTGTATTATAAAATCCTTTTCGCTCATTCGCATTTAATTTATTAATAGCAAAGACACCCCAGTATTGCTGAAATCTCCATATTCCATTAGCACCTATTCTTTGGCGTCTGATTTCATCAAATATTTTGTTTTCTATATACATATTTCATTCTCCTTATTCACAATACCAGTAATCAATAGCCGACATAATAGTTCCTATTCTCCAAGTCGTAAGATATTCTGCCGCAACTTCTGAATCAGATAAACCTGATATAGATACTCTATATTCTTGTTTATTGTATTGATAACTAAATTCCCAGCCAATTTGATTTTCAAATATTGCATTTTTCAGACTTGAATATTTAAATGCTTCCTTTCCAATGAATGTTACAGATTTAGGAATTGTTATAGAGTTAATGTGAACATATCCATAAAACGCATATGGATTAATCCGTGTTACTTCATTAGGTAAAACAATATCTCCGTTAAGAAATTCTTGATATTCATCTAAATACAAATTAATATCAACAGAGGTATAGCTACCCTTATATACCACCGCTGGATTACTATTATAATTAGCAAAACTAATTTCCACCCAGTCTTTCAATGTTCCTTCGTAATAAACATTACATTTATAGTCGCTAGTCGTTGAATAAGCAAATGCTTCACTATCAATATTTGTAATTGTTTTTGGAATATATATTTCTCTGATTTTTGTAACCCAATTGGAAATTTTACAAATAGTTGTTACAGGTATACCTTTATAACTTTCCGGTATACGAATAACTGAAACATACTTTGCTTTATCATTGGTAGCAACACCATATGATCCATCAGAAAGAAGAATAAAATCTAAAGGTAAATCATCTTGAACATCGCCTAATGAATCAATTATACCAGCAACCTCGCTTTTACCATCAGTATAAGTAATAATCAATTCACCGTTGACAAGTTCGGTTTTCGCAATACCTCTGCCGTCCTTACCATCTTTACCGTCAGCACCTGTGTCACCTTTATCTCCCTTGTCGCCTTTTTCACCTTTGACATTGCCGAGATTGAGAACCGTGTTATCTGAAAGAGTAATGATTAACTCACCATCTTTTGAAAGGGTAACACTCTTTATGCCTGTGCCGTCAGTACCATCTATTCCGTCTCTGCCTGTTACCTTGCTGAGATTTTTAACATCACCGTTTGTGTAGGTTAAAACAAGCTCGCCGTCTGCATTAATTTCTGATTTTGAAATACCGATACCATCAGCACCCTTGATGTTGCCAAGATTTAATAATGTGCCGTTAGTCAGTGTAACAGTCAATGCACCATCATCGAAAATGGTTACATTGTCAATGCCTATACCGTCCTGACCGTCTTTGCCGTCAACTCCATTTGTGCCATTTAGTCCATCTTTACCATCTGCACCTTTTTCGCCCTTTTCACCTTTAGCACCATCAACGCCGTTTTTACCGTTAACACCATCAAGACCATTAGTACCGTCTTTTCCATCCTTGCCTACGATACAGCCAAGGTTAATAGTTTGATTATCAGAGAATGTGAGAACAAGCTCACCATCAGCATTGATATTTACATTGCTGATGCCGATACCGTCTTGACCATCCTGTCCGTCAGTACCGTTCAAACCATCCTTACCATCAACACCGTCATAACCATTTACACCATCTTTGCCGTCTTTGCCTACAACAGTACCAAGGTTAGTTGATGTGCCATCTGCAAAGATAATAACTAACTCGCCGTTTTCGTTGATTTCAGTTTTTGAAATGCCGTTGTTGCCATCTGCTCCATCTTTTCCGTTTTCGCCGACAACCTTGCCAAGATTTGTTGTTGTACCATCAGAATAGGTAATCACAAGTTCTCCTAAATCATTGATACTTGTTTCTGTGATGCCTATACCATCAATTCCGTTAATACCGTCTGCACCATTGACACCGTCCTTGCCGTCGGTGCCTTTTATTGTGCCGAGATTTAAGGTTGTGCCATTTGATAAAGTGATGTTAAGTGTACCATCTTCAATTACGATTGTGTCAATGCCTACACCATCCTGACCGTCTGTTCCGTTAATTCCGTCCTTACCGTCAAGACCGTTCTTTCCGTCAGCACCTGTATCGCCTTTGTCGCCCTTGTCACCTTTAGCTCCGTCAACACCATCACGACCATCCTTACCATTCGTGCCGTCTTTTCCATCTCTGCCGTCTGCACCGACAACAACACCGAGATTGTCAATTACATTATTAGAATAGGTAACTATCAATTCACCGTTTGCATTGATTTCAGATTTTATTACGCTAATGCCATCCTGTCCGTCTTTGCCATCAATTCCGTTGACACCATCTTTACCGTCGATACCGTTCGTTCCATCTTTTCCGTCAGCACCGATTACATTACCGAGATTATATACTTGTCCGTTAGAATATGTTAAGACTAATTCGCCGTTATCATTGATTATGGAATTGGTTACACTGACACCGTCAACACCATTTGTGCCGACGATTTTATCAAGATTAACGCTTGAGCCGTCTGAAAATGTGAGGATAAGCTGACCGTCATCATTGACATTTGCTGATGAAATGCCTTTGCCGTCTTGACCGTCCTTACCATCTACGCCATCTATACCATTGACACCATTCGTACCATTCACGCCGTCTTTTCCGTCAACTCCGTTTTTACCATCCTTGCCGTTGATACCGTTTGTTCCGTCAAGTCCATTTTTGCCATCAGCACCATTTGCTCCGTTAGCGCCATTCTTCCCGTTTGCACCATCTTTACCGTCAGAGCCTGCAACCTTGCCAACATTAATTGTTGTTCCGTCTGAAAGGGTAATAATCAAATCACCGTCTTTTGAGAATTCAGCATTTTTGATAGATGCTCCGCCTTGATTTGAAACATTCGCAACTGCTTTATTCCATTCGTCCTCAGTTCCTGTGTAACCATTGTCAACTGCTATTTCATAAGCTGATTTGCCATCAAGCGTTTTCAGCCACTCT
>JAIDEF010000341.1 GCA_029054965.1 Eubacterium sp. | reverse complement strand
TTTCTCTACTTTTATTTTTTCAATTCGTCTGTCACTGACCTCTAAAACAGTAAAGGTTAACCCCTCGTAGGTACAAACCTCCTGCTCGGTGTTTTCGCCCGTAGGCAGAAAGCCGAGAAGATTAATAACAAAGCCCGCAAGGGTATCATAATCGCCCTCAGGGAACTCAACACCCAGCACCTCGCTTACATCATCAATATCACTGACTCCGTCAAAGGTATAGGTTTTGTCATCAATTTTTGTTACCTGTTCTTCCTCATTATCATATTCATCACGGATATTACCGAAAATACATTCCATAACATCCTCAGTGGTAACAAGTCCTGCTGTACCGCCGTACTCATCAACAACAATTGCCATCATGGTTCTTTTTTCAGTCATCTGTGCAAAAAGCTTTCCGCATGGTATTGTTTCAGGCACAAAGAGCGGCTTTCGTATATAATCGGTCAATTTGTCATCACTTGATATTTTTGTGCCGACAAATTTAAGCAGATCCTTTACATATATTATGCCGCAAATATTATCTAAATCCTCTTTAAAAACAGGAATTCTTGATCTGCCTTCATTTATGGACAGCTTTACTGCCTCTTCAATAGAATCATTAATATCAACAGCATCAATATCCGTTCTGTGTGTCATAATGTCGCCGGCATTCAAATCATCAAATTCAAAAATATTATTAATCATATCTCTTTGATTTTTTTCAAGCTCGCCGACATTTTCGTCACCCTCCACTAATTGCTTAATTTCTTCCTCAGTGGAGCTTTCCTTTTTAAAAAGCCTTCTAAGACCACCGCCCATTTAGGCATATCCCTCCAATATAAATATTTATAAGATATTATATAATAAAATTATTAGTTTGTAAAGTCTTGCAATATATGCTATAATCATAAACAGGTGATTATTATGCTTGATTTGCTTATTGAAAAAGAGAATATATGGGATTTTCTTGCTCGTGACAGCAAACCGATTGTTGTCTATGGTATGGGCAACGGAGCAGAAAAAATAATCAGCACTCTTCAAAGCTATGGTGCTAAGGTTAGTGAAATTTTTGCCAGCGATGAATTTGTAAGAGGTCACAGCTTTCTTGGCTATAAGGTAAAGAAATACAGTGATATATGCAGAGAATATGACGATTTCAATGTTGTTCTTGCATTTGCCACACACCTTGATGATGTACTTGAAAATATAAAAAGAATAAATAATGAGCATCCTGTTTTTGCCCCTGATGTTCCTGTTGCAGGGGTTGGACTTTTCACCACAGAATATGTTAAGGAAAATGAGGACAAATTTGATTTTGTCTATAATAACCTTGCCGATGACGAAAGCAAAAGAGTTTACCTTGATATAATTAATTTTAAAATATCGGGAAAGGTTGATTATCTTTTTAATTCATTCTGTGACAAAAACGAGGTATACAGTAAAATACTGAAGCTTACCGACAATGAAGAAATTGCCGATTTAGGTGCATATGACGGTGATACAATAAGAGAATTTACAGAATATACAAACGGTAAATATAAC
>JAIDEF010000340.1 GCA_029054965.1 Eubacterium sp. | reverse complement strand
CCCTTAGCCTCTTTCATCAAAATTCTTATTTGCTGGTCAGGCGGAAGATTTCTGAATGAACGGCGGTTTATCAAAGGAAAAATAACAACACCAAGAACAATTAAAACAACAACTATAATAATAATAATAATCTGTTGTACAGTCATTATTCCACCCCTATTGTAATAATCTCAAAAGGCTTATATTCAATAACATCGGTTTCACCCTCAATCTCTTCCAGCATATTGAGAAGCTTAACCTTTTTATCCAGCTTAATTCTGCCGCGCTTTCCGTCCTGTTCACTAAGACGAATAACGGTCATATCGCTGTCCTCTGCCTTCTTCATTGCCTGAAGGTAAAGTGGCTCAAAGGCACTGCCGTTATACTTGACATCTGCTTTCACAAGCGGAACATTATACTGGAATGCAATATTATTAATGCCTGCCTTAACAGCATCATCACTGTGCGGCATAATCATATAGCAGAAATTATGCATACCCATATCACTTGTAACATCAGGTCTGATAGTAGCACGAAGAAGTGAAAGTGACATAACATTATTATCAAAGCCTATACCATATTTACCGTCATTGATGATAGCCACACCACCATCTGTTTCTGCCAAACCTGCCCACTTGTGGTGACAGGTTTCAAATCTTGCCTGCTGCCAGGTTGTGTTTTTATGCGTATCACGCTCAATAAAGCCTGCGGATGTATCACAGAGAGCCTTTCTTGTTAAAACATTGCATCCGAATTCAGCCTTAGCAAGCTTATGCTTTTCATTCCAGTCAACAATATTTTCAACCTCAATTCCCCTGCTTCTTCTGAACAGACGGATAAGCATTGTCCATGTTGATTTTTCAGTTGAAAGAACTGTTTTGAATGTGGCACTTTCACCATCCTTCTCGCTGAGTGTCAAAGGCTCAGTCACCTTAATTTCAATCTGCTTATCCTTATAGTTAGGAAGAATATCCCATGCATCATAGTTACCGGGGTTATCGGTATAGATTTTCAGCTTATTGAAATCGCCGTTAATCCATTCTCTCTCAAGTTCTTTATCAAAAAGTGATGCAATTGAGCCATCCTTATTAAACTGAACAGAATAGAAAGGTATTTCCACAGTATCACCCACAGTGAGCCACTCTTTCTTATAGGATGCAGCTCTCAGTGAAGCTGAAGAAAGTGCAGGGATGTTAGGAATAAGCCAATTACCCTTAACACCATAGCGTGTTGCAGTACCATTTTTATTTGGTACAAAGGTCAATGCATCACGGGTAAAGTTGAGTGTGTTGAAATACTTTGAGCCTGTTCCGATAATCTTATCAAGACGATTATTAATATCTTCATAGTCAGCCATAGCATCCTCATAAACAGGGTGAATATGAGAGCCCGGCAGAATATCGTGGAACTGATTAATAAGCAGCTTTTTATAAATATCAGTAAGCTCTGCGGTGTTATCCTCACCACGTAGAACGGACAGCATTTCAGCAGTTCTCAGCTTATACTCAAGCTGACGGTTCGCACGCTTCATATGAGATTTTGTAGTAAAGGTGCCGCGGTGCATTTCCAAATAAAGCTCGCCGTCCCAGGTTTCAAGGCTATCATTATTCTTAAGATTTCTTTCTAAGAATTCAGCACCGCCCATATGCTCACACTTTGGCATAACCGACAGCTTTTCAAAACGATGCATAAGCTCAATCATTTCCTCGGTACAGCCTGAACCGCCGTCACCATAGCCGAACATATTCATAGTCTGTCCACCGCTGTCCTTGTCTATATAAGCCTCCCAGTTTTCCTGAATCTGTGATGGCATATTCCAAGTGATAAAGTGGGTAGGAGGAACACAGGCTAAAACGTATGTGGCCGGGCGAACAACCCCGGGGAATAATTTTTTTGTGGGGGCGGGGGGGGGCGCAAGGTGTTTGGGGGGGGGTGGGTGGGGGGGGGGGGGGGT
>JAIDEF010000034.1 GCA_029054965.1 Eubacterium sp. | reverse complement strand
AAAAAACGTACTCACGTGAGTTTATCGCACCAACCCTGTCACCGTCCTTATAGGCTATAACAGTAATGTTATGAATTTTTCTAACGTTGATGTTTGCCAGAGATTTGCCTATCCATTTGTCAGGGGGGATTATTTCATAAATTCCTGTATCGTCACTGAGCTTGAAATAATCAAAAATTGATGTGTCATTATATTCGACAGCCATTCTGTATGCATTGTCCCTCTCAGGATATATTACCTCATCAGCACCATTTTGCAGCAGAAATTTTTCGTGAATAAGTGATGATGCCTTTCCGATAACATAGCCTGCACCAAGCTCTTTAAGATAGCTTGTGACAACAAGACTATCCTGGAAATCGCCTATACATACAAAAATATAATCATAGTCCTTAACATTCAGTGCTTCAAGGTTATTTTTTATTGTGAAATCTCCGATTTCTGCTTCTGTAACCTTATCGGCATATTCGTCAATCAATGCTTCGTCCTTGTCAACAAGCATTACATCATTGCCCATATCACAAAGGTATTCTGCAATATGGTGACCGAATTTTCCTGCACCGATTACTAAAATAGATTTCATAGTCTTTTCTGTATCTCCTAACCAATCATTATGTTGCCTGTTGGCTTTTTAGTTGAGGTTTTTTTATTTGAGAATATGATTGAAAATGCAAATACCAGTGATGTAATTCTTCCGATATACATAAGAATTGCAATAACAATCTTAGGCACTGTGTCAAGAAGGGGAGTGATTCCTGTTGTCATTCCGACAGTACCGATGGCTGATATACATTCAAAAAGAATGTGTGAATACCCGAATCCGGGCTGACAGATATTTATAATTATTGTTGAAACAAAAATTGCTGAAAAATTAATGGCAGTTATAGCTGCCGCTTTTCTTACAGCATCGAAGGATATGCGTCTGCCGTAAACCTCAATGTCTCTTTTATTTCTCAGAGTAGATACTGCACATAACAGAAGTATTGCTGCTGTTATAGTTTTTACACCGCCTGCGGTAGAGCCTGAAGAGCCGCCGATAAACATAAGTGCATACGTCAGCATTATTGAAGCACCGCTCATTTCGCCTGTAATTATACTGTTAAAGCCTGCTGTTCTTGGTGTAACACTGCAGAAAAATGCATTAAGCAGCTTTTGCCATACAGGCATATCCGAGAGTGTATTGTCCCATTCCAGCACTAAAAATATGATTGTACCGAAAGAAAGCAGGGCAAATGTTGTAACAATTGTCAGCTTTGTGTGCAGTGAATATCTTTTAAATCTTGCTTTTCTTCTGTAAATATCGTCCCATACAATGAAACCGATACCGCCGATTATAATCAAGGCTGATATAGTGAGAATAATAACAGGGTTATTATTGACAGTTATAAGTGATGAGCCTGCCTCAAATCTTCCGAGTATATCAAAGCCTGCATTACAAAAGGCTGATACAGATAAAAATACTGAAGTGAATAAACCGTTTTTAAAACCCATTTTCGGTATGAACTGTGTTGAAAGAATAACAGCTCCCATCAGCTCAAACATTATTGTGCCTGTTAAAACGGTATTTACAAGTGACTTCATATCGCCCTTATAAATTGTTCCGACACTTTCACGAAGCAGCAGCTTTTCTCTTAAGCTGACACGTTTTTTCACAAATCTTGACAGCATTGTCATTATTGTTATAAATCCAAGACCGCCAATCTGAATAAGACAGAGTATAACAATTTGACCGAACAGTGTCCATTTACTGAAGGTGTCGTACACAATAAGTCCTGTTACACAGCTTGCCGAGGTTGCGGTGAACAGTGCATCAAGAAATGTAACATCACCGTTTTTAACGGAAATAGGCAGTGATAATAAAGCTGTGCCAAGCAGTATAAGCAGAATAAAGCTGAGCGCTACCATCTTTGGATAGGATGAATAATAATTCCTGCTTTTTTTTCTTTTTATGTTTATTCCTCTGTTGCCCAAGGCAAAGCCTCCGCTTTTAGTCATTTTTTGAAGGATGGTAATTAGGAACGATGTTCATCAGCTTTTCTCTTACATTGCTTTCATCAATATCCTTAAGGCTTTGAAGCATCGTTCTGAATTTGTCATAATCAATAACCATTGGCTGATTAACAAATATTTTTTTGTTGGCAGTTTTCTGCCTTGTTTTCATTTCTTCATCCAGTGAAAGCTCTTCATAAAGCTTTTCGCCGGGACGAAGACCGACGATTTTAATTCCTATTTCTTCAACTGTATGATTTGAAAGCTTGATAAGGTTTTCAGCTAAATCCATTATTCTTACGGGCTGACCCATAT
>JAIDEF010000339.1 GCA_029054965.1 Eubacterium sp. | reverse complement strand
GTATACAATATGCTAACATAAAATATTACGTATGTCAATACATAATTTGTTATGTATGTTAAAATGTTGTAGGAGGATTAATAGTATGGAATATTTTGACAGATTAAAAAGCTTAAGAATAGATAATGACCTTTATCAAAAGGACGTTGCAAAAGTATTGGGAATAGACCAGCAGTATTACAGTAAATATGAAATCGGAAAGAACGAATTGCCCTTAAGACATCTTATGACACTATGTAAATTTTATGGTGTATCGGCAGATTATATTTTAGGATTGCCTGAAGATTTGGAATACCCCAAAAGATAAAAATTACCCCTTGCAATTTACACATTGCAAGGGGTTAAATATTTGGTAAATGAATTAGTCGTTTGCTTTACCTACTGAGCCGAAGAGCTCCATTTTTTCCTTAACAGTATCACAGATAGCCTGTGCACCCGGAGCAAGAAGCTTACGAGGGTCAAAGCCTTTACCCTGTAAATCCTTACCTTCTTCAACATACTTACGTGTAGCTTCCTGGAAAGAGAGCTGGCACTCTGTATTAACATTGATTTTTGATACGCCAAGGTCAATAGCCTTTTTAATCATATCCTCAGGGATACCTGTACCACCGTGAAGAACAAGAGGCATAATGCCTGTTTCCTGCTGAACAGCATCAAGTGTTTCAAATGAAAGACCTGCCCAATTTTCAGGATATTTGCCGTGAATATTACCAATACCGGCTGCAAGCATATCAACACCAAGGTCAGCAATCATCTTGCATTCCTTTGGATCAGCACATTCACCTGCGCCAACAACACCATCTTCCTCGCCGCCGATAGAGCCTACCTCAGCCTCAATTGAAAGACCAAGAGCGTGAGCAACATTTACAAGCTCGGTTGTTTTAGCAACATTCTCCTCGATAGGATAATGAGAGCCGTCAAACATAATTGATGTAAAGCCTGCTTTAATGCACTTGTAGCAGCCTTCGTATGAACCGTGGTCAAGGTGAAGCGCAACAGGAACAGTGATTCCAAGCTCCTCATCCATTGCCTTAACCATAGCAGCAACGGTTTTGAAGCCTGTCATATACTTGCCCGCACCTTCGGATACACCGAGAATAACAGGGCTGTTCAGCTCCTGAGCGGTTAAAAGAATGGATTTTGTCCACTCAAGGTTGTTGATATTGAACTGACCAACTGCATAGTGGCCTGCCTTAGCTTTTTTAAGCATTTCTGTTGCAGAAACTAACATAGTAACTATCTCCTAATATAATAATAGTAAAATTTACTAGAATATTATACAACATAATTATTGAAATATCAATAATTATGTATATTATACCAATAAATAAAAGGAGCCGACAAGCTGTGCTTGCCGACCCCTATGACAAAAATGAAAAGACTTATTTTATTGTTCTTTACCTTTCAGAAGCTTTGACAGCGGTTTATAAATAATCATTGCAATTATTACGCAAATCATTGCCTTTACAAAGGTAAACGGCAGGTTGAATATCAATAGCGCCTGTAAAATGTTTTCAACACTCGGCAGTAATGCCTGATACATACCGAGCACAGCCTCCTCAGGGAAGCCGAGTACACTGTAATAAAGCGGATAGATTATAAAGTAGTTAGTGAAAACGCTGATGCCTGCCATTGCTGCGGCACCTGCTGTACCGCCTATAAGAGCTCCTTTTTTAGTTTTCATTTTTTTGTAAATCAAGCCTGCCACAAGTGCAAAAACTGCACCAAGAATGAAGTTTGACAGTTCACCTACAAAACCGCTCTGGCTGACCGCCATATGTATGAGGTTTCTCAGCAAACATATAACCACACCGGCAACAGGACCGTAAGCGAATGCACCAATCAGTTCAGGCAAATCCGAAAAGTCCAGCTTAATAAAGCTTGGAATTATCGGGATGGAAAATTCAATATACTGCAGTGCCACACCTACTGCGGTGAGCATCGCGGTGCCTGTTAATGTTCTTACCTTTTTGTTGTTCATCTTTCTTCTCCTTTACTGGGAACAAAAGAGAAGCCCCGACTTTTTAAGTCGGGGCACAATGTTTTGACTGACAGCAAAGGGCGTAATAATGCTATTACACCTTGCCAAACATTTTCTCTCATCCGGACTTTAACCGTCGGTATGGGAATTTCACCCAATCAGCCGCATTATGCGGGTCGCAGACTCTGACTGCCGGTGAGGAATTACACCTCGCCCCGAAAATATTTATTTAGGCTATTGCCTATATGTATATTATATGCCGTAAAATGAATTTGTCAATACCTTATTTTTCATTCGGCATATCTTCTACCTCTTCATAATAATTGTCCATAGAAACATTTTCTTTTGCGTTGACAGAGGCGTATTTATCCTGATAATAATTTTCCTTTTTGCAGTCAAAGCTGCCGTCAGGCATAATGTCAATTGTTGTGCAGCCACGCTGTGAGCCGTAGTTCATTATGCCGAAATATGCAAGATAGTCGATTGAATATCCGTATGTAAGCTGAATACCCTTGTAGTTAACAGAGAAATTATTCAGGTGATCGTGACCTACGAAGATACCCTGTGTTGACCCCAGCTCAACACATTTGTCAAAGAATCCGTAGTTATAGCTGCTTGAGCAGATTAATAAATCCTTTTCTCCAAGCATACCATACTTGTATTTAACATTTTCGGTGTCGGTGAAATCGTTATTAACATATTCCATCCAAGCATCCTTGAATTCAGGATTTGGGATATGGTAAAAAGCCAATGATTTCGGTGTTATGCCGTTGTTTTGGTCAGTAAGATTTTTTACGGTTTCCTCATACCATTTAACCTGGCTTTCGTGGATTGTGTCATACTTCATCATAAGCCCTACAAGGTCATTGTCAACATATGAGTGAGAGTCAAGCATAAACAGGCTCTGTGTAATTTCACCCTTGGTATTTTTCACATTCACAACATAGTTGCCTGTACCGTCAACATCCTCGGGACCCGGTTGGGCAATACAGTGAGGGTAATCACCGTCGGTATAGAATTTTGTAATTTGTTCACGGCTGAAATAGGAATAGGATTCTGTGTCGTGGTTGCCGAAGGCAAAGCACCAGTAAACACCAAGCTGTTCCATAAGCTCAGCAAAAAGCTTTGCACTGTTTTTATTATTCATTGTGCCTGCCTGGAATGGAACGGGGTATGCAATGTCACCTGTAACTACAACTAAATCGGGCTTTTCGGCACTCACCATTGAAGCAACAGCATTTAGAGCCATATTGTCTTTCTTTGTGCACATAAAGCCTGCACCGATATGTACGTCAGTTAACTGCATAATTTTAAATTCATCATCCGTTACAAAGGTATAATAACCATTATCGTCAAGCTCGGGAACAAGCTGATTGTCATATTCAACAGTGCTGATTGATGAAATAAAATCCTTGTTTGATTTAATGCCTACAAGTGAAACGATCACAAGTGATGCACAGATAATTGCTATTATCAGAATGATTATAAGTAAAATTCTCAAGAATATTTTAAACCTCTGTTTCGATGATCTTTTAACCTTTTCCATAAGCTCTCCTATTCATTGATTAAATATTTGCACTGTGCCCAAAGTGTTTTTACTGCACTCACTGCAACAGTAATGCCTATAACAATGGATAATATGCTGTCAATAGCAAAATTGATTTTTACGGACAGAGTAAGACTGATAAGTGTTGTCAGTGTTATTGCACAGTCGAGAAAGCTGTCCATTATAAGTGTTTTATATACAGGTGACGGATTCTTTTTGTTTATGTTTAAATATACAATGCCCATAATCAGCTTTGCAAAGGCTGTGACTGCAATAAGTATTGCATATTTGTAAAGATATGAAATCGGTACAGGGTACATCAGCCTTTCAATACCGTTATATGCAAAATACGCACCTGTGAAGGCTAAAATCAGTCCTATTACAAATGATGCAAGGGACTGTGCACGGTTGCTTTTCTTTTCATTCAGCTTAATTGCCAAAGCAAAACCAACCAGTGCAATTATACATGAAAATGTATCGCCTAAATTGTTAATTCCGTCGCAGTAAATGGCAAGAGAGCCTGAGCTAATACTCACATAAAGCTTAATTAAAAACAACACAAAATTTACGGTCAGACCGAAAACGGCTGCTTTAACACCTGTCTTTCCCAAACTACCACCACCCGGAAATTAAATTATACCATAATTTATAAAAAATAAAAATGTGTAATAATGCACAAAATATAACAGGTGATTTTATGGACTTTGCTTATATAATTATTTTATCTTTTGTATCATTGGCTGTATTATTTATTATTACAAAAATTATGGGCTTCAGGCAAATAAGTGAAATGAGCTTTTTTGACTATGTCATTGGTATTACCATCGGCTCTATTGCAGCAGAAATGGCCACAAATATCGACCTTGAATGGTGGAAGGGTATACTTGCAATGGTTGTATATGGTGTTGTTGGCGTATTGCTTTCCGTTCTGGCACAGAAAAGTGTCAAGGCAAGAAAGTTTATATCAGGCAAGCCGATAATCATTATTGAACGTGGAAAAATCAGTAAAGAGGGTATGCGCAAGGCTCGTGTTGAGCTTGATGATTTGCTCACGAGTGCAAGAGTCAACGGCTATTTTAACCTTTCTGATATTGACTATGCAATAATGGAAACGACGGGAAAAATCAGTTTTCAGCCTGTGGCACAGAAAAGACAGCTTAATCCTAAAGACTTTAATTTTGCTCCGGAAAGAGAGGGGCTTTATATAAATGTGATTATGGATGGTCACATTATTGATGACAATCTTTCTGTGGCAGGTGTAACAAAAAAAGAGCTTGATAATATGCTCAAGGCTAAGGGAGATAAGCTTGAAAATATTTTCCTCGGTACAATTGATATCAATAAGCAGCTTACAACTTATCTGAAATAAATTGGCCTTGTAAAAACGATTAATAATAGTTTGAATTTAATAAATCTTGTTTGACTTTTAACCACTCCTGATATAATATAGGTATAATAAAAATATCAGGAGTATTATTATGGAAAATGAAAATAAGCACAATCATAGTGAACACTGTGATTGCTGTGAGCACAGTCATCATCAGCATAGTGACGGCTGCGGCTGCGGTCATGACCATGCACACGAGGAGCTTGACAAAAAGGATTTTGCTTTTAAGGTCGGTTTCGGCGGTGCACTTTTGGTTGTGGGTTATATATTACACGAGCTGATAGAAAACGGCACTTTGAGTATACACGAATTTATACCTCTTGTTTGTTTTGGTATATCGTACCTGATAATGGGCTTTGGTATTATTAAAGAGGCTGTTGAGGGTATTATTCATCGTGACATTTTTAATGAGAATTTTTTAATGACTGTCGCTTCTCTCGGAGCCTTTGCAGTAGGTGAATATACTGAGGGCTGCGCGGTAATGTTTCTTTTCACTATAGGTGAATTTTTACAGAGCCTTGCTGTGCAGAAAAGCCGTAAATCAATTAAAAATATGCTGGAGCTTAAACCGCAGCAGGTTACTGTTCTTCGTGACGGCATGGAAAGTGTTGTTTCGCCCGATGATGTTAAAATCGGGGATTTAATGATAATAAAGCCGGGCGAAAAGCTTGATATTGACGGCGAAATAACCGAGGGCTGTGCTGAGGTTGATATGAAGGCACTTACAGGTGAGTCAATCCCTGTGACAAAAACAGCAGGTGATGAAATACTTGCAGGGTCTGTTGTTATTGACGGAGCCGTAACTGTTAAAGCTGTCAGAGAGTATAAGGATTCTACTGTTTCCAAAATACTCGGTATGCTTGAAAATGCAGAGGATAAAAAGTCAGGTGCTGAGCAGTTTATTACAAGGTTTGCAAGGATTTATACGCCCATCGTTTGTCTGATTGCTATGCTTGTAATTATTATTCCTCCTTTGTTTTTTGGCGGAGAATGGAAGGAATGGATATTCAGAGGTCTGTCTGTTCTTGTAGTATCCTGCCCCTGTGCACTTGTTATTTCTATTCCGCTTAGCTTTTTCGGCGGTATCGGAGCCTGCTCAAAAGAGGGTATACTTATTAAGGGCGGTAATTATCTTGAAGCACTGGCAAAGGCTGATACAGGTGTTTTTGATAAAACAGGTACAATCACAAGCGGCAAGTTTGAATATGTTAACTGTGAATGCTATAACTGTCACTGCAGTGACAACAGCCACCGCGAGCTGCTTAAAATCATTGCAGCCTGTGAGCGCTATTCAACTCACCCTATTGCTAAATCAATAAATCTTGCCTTTGCACATTATGCAGACGACTGTGATGTTAAGGATGCAAAGAATTATCCCGGTAAGGGTGTATCTGCAGTAGTTGACGGCATTAAATATTATGTTGGCAATGAAAAGCTGATGCAGGAAATCGGTGTTGATTTTAACGAAACCAAGTCAATCGGTACAGCGGTTTACTGTGCATCAGAAAATGAATTCAAGGGAAATATAGTTTTTGCCGATATCATAAAGCAGGACAGCAAGGATGCAATTGCACGCCTTAAATCAATGGGTATTTCAAATACTGTAATGCTGACAGGCGACAAAGATCCGATTGCGAGGGATGTTGCTGCAAAGGCAGGGGTTGATACTGTTTATGCAAGGCTTATGCCTGCCGATAAGGTTGAAAGGGTTATTGAGCTTCAGCAGCAGGGAGCAAAGGTGCTTTATACAGGTGACGGAATAAATGATGCACCTGTTCTTGCTCAGGCAGATTTAGGTGTTGCTATGGGCGGTGTCGGCAGTGATGTTGCTATCGAAGCAGCCGATATGGTTATTATGGGTGACTCATTATCTAAAATCACGGTTGGCAGAAAAATAGCAAAAAAGGCACTGCGTATTGTTAAGGAGAATATTATATTTTCTCTTGGTGTGAAAATATTGATTATTATTGGTTGTACAGTGGGAATATTTGATGAAAATGCAATGTGGCTTGCTGTTTTCGGCGATGTGGGTGTGTGCCTTATTGCAATTGCAAATTCAATGCGAACAATGATTGTTAAAAAAGAGAAATAATTGAAAAGCACAGGAACAACGTGTTGCCTGTGCTTTTTATTTTCAGCTATTTAACCTGATGCTTTTTAAAGCCTCTGCCTGCAAGCGGAAGAGCAGTTAATGTTATTGCAAAGTATAAAATTACTATCATTGACAAGACGCTAAAAACAGTGATGCCTGTGGGATATGACAGATATTCCTTGAATATAGACAGTCCTGACATACTGTTATAAGGCAGCAGCCAGGCAATGCGGTTCCAGAGTGCATTGCTTCCCGGTTTAAGGAATATAGGTATGAAAATGAACAGCACGTCGATAATCAGAACCGGGAAGGCTGTTTTCATTTTTGCCGAGCAGAGCAGTGTAATTGAAACAAGACCAAGCATTACTGCATATGCAATTCCTATTGTAATTAGTGTTGCCTGCAAAAATGTTAGTGGATAAGGAATCGTGGTATCCATAATCTGCAGTGGCAGATTTGCACCATCAGCTCCTCTGGTTATCAGCGGAATAGCAAGAGCGGTAATTGCATTCACAGTAAAAACAGCCGTTGCGAAAACGAATGATGTAATAATTTTTGCATATATAATTTTGCTTTTGCCGTATCTTGTTGAAAGAATAACGGCATCTGTTCCTGCCTGATATTCATTTGCAAATACAGATGCAAGAGCTATGCATATTCCTAAAATTGATATAATCAGCATTACAGCCGTATCTCCGAATGAGCTCCAGCCTAAGGCATAACCATATTCATAGGGCTCATTTATTTTTTCATTTTTGTCAAGCCAGTATTCCTTTTCGCTTTCCGTTAAATCATAGTTGTTCGTAATGAGATTTTTAACTATTTCATTTCTTGTGTTATAAAAATCTGCTCCGTTTGTCAAATCAATCTTTGTTATGTTGTTGTGACCGAGCTGGTTGGGTATATATGTGTTGCCGAGCATATCCATATAACTGCTTCTGGGTGACAGGTAACCGAAAAAGACCTCGTCTGTAAAGGTGACCTCACCATCCTTTTCAATAATGATATTGTCGGGATTATTGCGTTTTTCCTGATATTCTTTAAGGTCTTGAGTTACACGTTCCTCAGTTATTTCGCCGGATATGCTATCGTAGCATTTATGTCGGTATTCAATAGCCTCACTGCGTGAAAGCATGTTTCCATCCTGATCCCAGGCTAAAAACTGAAGAAAGGGAAGTGAAAAGAATAATACGGTTGCAAGAAATCCGCATACAGTTACTATAATTGTTAATTTTCTTCTGCAAAGCTTTTTCATTTCAAGCTTAATAAGTTCAAGCATAATTTTTACCTCCTGTCTGTACTTTCATTATTTTGAAAATGGTATATATATAAATCCTCCAGTGTCGGTACTGCAGGCACTGCGATTGAAAACGGCTTGCTGTCGCTGACAATTCGCACAATAGCATTTCCGCCTTCGCCATGGTGGAGATTAACCACGCTGTAATAGGCGTTTACCTCATCAATCTTTGATTCAGGTATAGTGCAGCTCCATACCTTGCCGTCAATTTCTTGCGTTATTTCATTTGCAGGCTTGTTTGAAATCAGTCGGCCGTTTTTCATAATAAGAATATAATCGGCAATGTATTCAATATCAGATACAATATGTGTTGAAAGAATTACAATTTTTTCCTTTGCAAAATCTGCAATGAGGTTTCGGAATTTAACTCTTTCCTTTGGATCAAGTCCTGCCGTAGGCTCGTCAAGTATCAGTATTTTAGGATTTCCGAGAACTGCCTGTGCAATTCCCAGGCGTTGCTTCATTCCGCCTGAAAAGGTTTTTATTTTTTTGTTTGAAACATCTGAAAGTGATACCAATTCAAGCAGCTGCTTTATCTGCCTTTTAGCATTTGATTTTGAAATGCCTTTCAGAGCAGCAATGTAGTACATAAATTCAAGTGCAGTGTAATCGGGATAGTAGCCGAAGTGCTGTGGTAGATATCCCAAAAGTCTGCGGTAGCCTTCGCCCATAGATTTTGCTGTATTTGTATCAACATAAATCTCTCCTTCCGTTGGCGAAAGAACATCACATATCATTCTCATAAGTGTTGTTTTGCCTGCTCCGTTTGCACCAAGCAAGCCATAAACACCCGGTTTTAATGTTACCGTTAATCCGTTAACGGCAGCTTTATTTCCAAAGCGTTTTGTGAGATTATTTAATTTCAGCTCCATATTTACCTCCTAGTTGTTCAGGGATTTATAAATTGTATTTTTTGTACAGCTCTTTAACAGAAGCTGTATTTCAACAGCAGTACACAAAAGCGATATTGCAAACATAATGAACCAACCGCTGATTAATGACGCTTCATAAACAGATGGTGCAATTTCCGAAACAGCAAATGACCCCGCCATAACCAATACCCCTAAAGCAATACAGTAGTAATTACATTCCTTTGTGTGTACATAGTTAAGAATGCAAAGGCAACCAAATGAGGTTATCAGAAACGGGACACAAATGTACATTAGAATGCGGAATATGCTGATAGGAAAAGATACGGCAGTTATTGCAATGATGCAGGTCAGAACAAGTATATCTGTCAGACCTAAAATTGTTAACCTTGACAGCATAACCTGATTTAATGTAAATGGTGTTGACATTTCCATTTCAGCAGTTTTACATAGAAAGGCACGTGACAGTTCACCTACACCGAATATAAATATAAGGGGGATTAGTGACGATATAAGACTGATTGAATTAACTGAGTCTGATGAAGTGAAGATAACTGCAGTGCAGAAAATCAAAGCTAAAAATTGACCCAGCCATACTTTTTTTCTGATAAATTTTATTTGTGACAGAAAAAATTCACCGAAAGACATAGTTGCCTCAGCAGGGCTCAGCCTGCTTACTAATGCGGCAGCTTTAAAAATAGTATGCTCTTTAGCATTTTTATTTGGTGCCGGGGATATTGATGTGTAAAGTGCTTTTAGCTCTTTTTTCGGATTATTTTTCATATGCATCCTCCTTCATTTTTTTGTTAAGGGCCGCAAGTGCGGTTTTTATGCGGTACATAACCGTGAAACGTGACAGACCGGTTATTTCTGCAATTTCATTTATCTGTAAATCCTGACCGTAACGCAGCAGCAGAATTTCCTGCTGTTCCTTTGAAAGTGTATATAAATACTGTTCCAGCATCATTCTGTTTTCTATTTCCTCTGTTTTGCTGTCGGATTTAATATTTTCAGCGGCATCAAGTGAAAGCAGGGTTTTCTGCTTGCTTTTGTTAATGCATAAATTTCGTGCAATTGTGTAAAGCAGTGCCTTTGGCTTGCCTTTATCTGTATACCTGTCCAGATTTTTTACGAAACGAAGAAATACTTCCTGTGTTAAATCCTCGGCATCCAAAGTGTTTCTGACCTTCCAATAGCAGTATTTGTATATTTCATCATAATTCTGACGTATAAAATCCTCAATGTCGTTATTGGTTAAATCAGAAATTGCTTTTACCCTTGCCACTGTTTCACCCCTTTGCTGTTTTCTTGAATCGATTCTATTATGTATAACAATCCACAGCAATAAAATGTGCAGAAATTTTGAAAAAATTTAATTGCATTTTTATTTTTTAAAATAAAAACAAGCAGAAATGTACTTTGTTACATTTCTGCTTGTTTGGTTGTTATAAATTATAT
>JAIDEF010000338.1 GCA_029054965.1 Eubacterium sp. | reverse complement strand
ACTTAGTTCCCTTTCGTTCAAACTGAAAAATTTTGGGACCCATTCCGATTGAAAATTCGTTAACCTTAATTTTCATAAGTCTTGCCGCCGCATAATGACCGCCCTCGTGAACAATTATGATTAATTCAAAAAATAAAACCGCAATTAAAATAGGATACACTGTATTCCAAACTGAACTAATACTCACTTAACCGCCTCAATAACATAATTTCTTGCTTTTTTGTCTGTTTCAAGAACATCCTCAAGAGTGAAGTCCTTTTTATCAGGGGCATTTTTCATTGCCTCATTATTAAGATATGCAATATCCGTGAATTTAATTTTTCCTTCAAGGAATAATCTTACACTTTCTTCATTTGCACCGTTTGCAGCAGCAGGATGAAGACCGCCCAACTCGATAGCATCCTTACAGACATTGATGCATTTGAAGGTTTCATAGTCAGGCTCAAAGAATGTGAGCTTGCCATAGTCAGCAAGTGAAAGCTCCTTAACAGGACTTGGCTCTCGCTCAGGATACGTTAAAGCATACTGAATCGGAATACGCATATCAGGAACACCGAGCTGTGCAATCATTGAATTATCCTGATAAACTATTGCAGAGTGAACAACTGACTCCCTGTGAACTACAATTTCAATATCCTCATTCGCCATATCAAAAAGCCATTTAGCCTCAATGAACTCCAGACCTTTATTCATCATAGTAGCAGAGTCAATGGTAATCTTTGCACCCATATCCCAGTTAGGATGCTTTAAAGCATCAGCAGCAGTTACATTTTCAAGCTCGTTTAATTTTCTGCCGAAAAACGGACCGCCTGATGCGGTAAGAATAATTTTTTTGATAGCCTTTTTATCAGGCATTCCCTGCATTGATTGAAAAATTGCCGAATGCTCACTGTCAACAGGAAGGATATCAACACCCATTTCCTTTGCAAGGTTAGTAACAAGATGACCGCCTGCAACCAAGGTTTCCTTATTCGCAAGGGCAATTGTTTTTTTAGCCTTAATAGCCTCCAATGTCGGCTGAAGACCAACCATACCAACAACAGAATTGAGTACAGTATCCGCACCGTCATAAACAGCACACTCAATTAAACCATCCATACCACACACAATCTTAGTGTCGGTATCCTTTATTCTATCCTTAAGCTCCTTTGCTGATTTTTCAGTCATCATGCAAACAAGCTCAGGTTTAAACTCTCTAATCTGATTTTCAATAACATCAACACGACTGTTGGCAGTAAGGCATTTTACATTATAATTATGCATTCTGCACACATCAAGGCTTTGAGTACCTATTGAGCCTGTTGAACCTAAAAGCGAAATATTTTTCATTTCCGTCACCTGAATTATAAGAAGTTTTTAGCAACTATTGCCACAACCAATGCACAAGGCAAGGTAAAAAGCGAAGAGTCCATTCTATCCATTATTCCGCCGTGACCGGGGAAAATCCTGCCAAAATCCTTGACACCAAAGTTTCTTTTAAGAACTGATGCTGACAGGTCACCCATCATACCCATAAATGAAACAGGAACACTTGCTACAAGAATTACAGTTGCCATTGCCTGATCAACAGGAACATCTGCTGTTTTGTTATAAATCACCAATGCCACAGCATTAAGAATAAAGCTGAATATCAGACCGCCTATTGCACCCTCAACCGTTTTTTTAGGTGAAATATTCGGTGCCATTTTGTGCTTGCCGACAGCCATACCGGTAAGCTGTGCGCCTGTATCTGTTGCCAGTGCACAAATCAGTGCAAAGAAAATAAGGTAAACGCCAAACTGCGGATTATCAAACATATCTCGGAGTCTGA
>JAIDEF010000337.1 GCA_029054965.1 Eubacterium sp. | reverse complement strand
GTATGGTAATCTATCTTAATGAAACAAAAACAAAAAGCAAGTCATCATGACTTGCTTTTTGTTATATGTTATAATTTTGCTGCTTTTGAAGCTACACCCAAAAGTGCTGCATCACTGCCGAGGCGTGATCTTACAATATTAACATCCTTGAAATTATCCATAAGCAGATTATAAATCTTTCTGTCGATGAGGTCAATTACATAGTCCTCATTCATAATTCCACCTCCTAAAATAATAAGCGGCGGATTAAATATATAGATAATATTTACAAGCCCGACAATCATTTCATCAATCCATTTATCGATTATTGACCTGATTTCAGGCTTCTGAAAATTTTCTTTTTCAAAAATTTCAAATGCATTCAGATTAATATTGTTTCTTTTATTAATACTTTGAAGGAGTGCTTTGGTTGATGCGTAGCATTCATAACAGCCTTCACCGCCGCAGGTGCACTGTTTTCCACCCACATGAGTTATCATATGACCGAATTCACCGGCGGATGAGCCCATACCCTTGTATAGCTTGCTGTCGAGGAACAAAGCACCGCCGATACCTGTGCCATAGGTTAAGGCAATAAAATTGTTTTTACCTTTTCCGGCACCAAATTCAGATTCACCAAGAGCAAATGCGTTAACATCGTTTTCAACAAAGGTTTTAATACCTGTTTTATTTTCAATTGTCTTTTTTACCATCATTCCAGTATAATAAGGAATGTTATCTGTTGAATAAACAACAATACCATTTTCACTGTCAACCTGACCTGCTGTAGAAATAGCAACTCTGTCAATGCTGTCATAATCCTCAATAATAGAGATGATTTTGTTTACAAGAGCCTGACCGCCGTTCTGAGCTTCGGTAGGGATTGTATGCTTGTCTGACAAAACAAAGTTTTAGTTGCAAACTGAATATTTGATATTTTTTACGCCAATGTCAAAGGTTAAAATATTCATTTTTTCCTCCATTAGTATTGTTTTCAGTTATTATAACAATTTTATTCACAGAATTCAATATATATTGAAAATTAGTAAAATATATGCTAAAATAAACTAAATTATAATTTGAGGTAGTAATTATGGATGATGAAATCAAGGAAGAAAAGCTGGACAGTCCTTTAGTTGTACATAAAAAGGATGACGCCTCTTATCAGGAAACGGCAAGAGAATTTGATATGAGTTCAACACATACTGATGATGAGGCAGGAGATTTTCCTACTCTTGAAAGACATAGATTCAGAAAAGAAAAAAAGAGTTATAAGGGAATATGGTTTTTGTTTGCTCTGATTGCAGTTGCAGTAGCTGTCGTTTGTGCATTGTTTTACAGCGGTAAGCTTTCATTCAAAGAGCCTGAAACTACAACAAAGCCTGAACGCACCTATGTAACTGAAGAAGAAAATAAATTCGAGGGTACAATTGTAATTAAGGGTACATATATCTTTTTCGAGGGTGAAGAGGTTGATGGTATTAACGGACTTGAAAGAGAAATAAAATATCTTGACAAAGGCACTGAATTTATTGTTCAGGATGAAAATGCAGACAGTAATTTTTTAAATCTTGATGTGCTTTCGCTTTTGTCCAAATATGAAATTAATTATGAGATAACTCATATTGTATCCTCTGGTCTTATGTCAAAATATGAAGCAGTTGCAGAGAGCAAGGCAAAGAAAGAAACAACTGCCGCTGCTCCTTCTTCAACAGAAAATACAACAGAGGCTCAGTAATATGCTTGATTTAATTGATAAAATTAATTTGGATAATCAGCTAAAGCGCAAAGTAATTGACCTTGCCCAAAAGGACAGGGTCAAAATTATGTCGCTTGCAAATAAATGTGCAGGCGGTAATTATAATTGTTTGAGGTTTAGGGATGATTTAACAAGACTTGCAGTAATTATTGAAACAGCAAGTAATACATTTGATAAGTATAAGCAGCTTGGAATACCTGAAGATATTTTATTTAATACTCTTGATGATATAAGAATATGGTGTGAAAACAACGATAATAAAGGTCTTGCTAACTAT
This sequence comes from Eubacterium sp., assembly GCA_029054965.1. Taxonomy (GTDB): domain Bacteria; phylum Bacillota; class Clostridia; order Oscillospirales; family Acutalibacteraceae; genus Eubacterium_R. The sequence continues at coordinate 503 of JAIDEF010000337.1, read as the reverse complement.
AATTGGATAAAAAATCATCTTAAATGTGAACTGTTCAGAATAGGCAGACTGCAGTTTCAGTTTTTTAAATGCAGTAATAAATTACTTGACTATAACTGCTTTCCTTTTGACTGCGGTGAAAGTGTTGTTAATATTCATATTCCTCAGGGTGAAAAGCTTATATATTCAGATTGTGTTGCATCGGTAAAAGAGGCAATCAGCTTTTTTGACAAGTATTTTCCTGATTATAGCTACAGATATTTTTTCTGCGAGAGCTGGCTTCTGTATGATGACAATTGTTTGTTTATGGAGCCTTCAAGCAATATTATGCAATTTTCGTCAATGTTTGATATTGTTTGCACTTCTGACGTCGATAAGCAGTCTATAGAAAGAATTTTCGGGAAAAGACAGCTTAATAAAAAGAAATACCAAGAGAACACATCGCTTCAGAAATCTGCAAAAGCACATCTGTTAAACGGCGGTAAGCTTGGTATGGGCATCGGTATTATTGATAAATATGATAT
>JAIDEF010000336.1 GCA_029054965.1 Eubacterium sp. | reverse complement strand
ATGGTATACTACTTATAGACTTATAAGGGGGTAACTGCCTTGAGTAATGAAGAGAAAAAAGCTGCAAAGCTTGCTAAAAAGGAAGCTAAGGCTGAAAAGAAAGAAGCAAAGGCTGTAAAGTCTTTGGAAAAGGCAAAGGCTAAGGCGGACAAAAAGCACGCTAAAGCATATCAGAAGTTTGTAAAGGATACTGAGAAGAAAAATAAGAAATCTCAGGAAAAGGCTTCTAAGAACGGTAGGGACTTTGTTCCTGTAGCAATTCCTGCTATTGATGACTTCCAGACAAAGGGAGAAATCAAGGCTGAAAAGTCAATGGAAAAGGCATACGCTGTGTATGTTAAAAAGGTTGACAAGAAGAACGCAAAGACAGAGAAGAAGTGTGCTAAGAAGGGTAAGCCTTTTGTTCCTGTTGCTGTTCCTACATATGAGGAGTTCTGTAACAGCTCTGCTGCGGAGAATAAGGGCGGAAAAATCTTTTTAATGATTATCCTTATTCTGTTAATCTGGTTATTGGTTTACTTTATGGTTATGTACAGCCAGTATGTTTATAATCCTCAGGGTGAGCCTACAACTGAAACCACAACATCAGAAGGAACACCTCAGGAGTATGAATCATACTCAAATATCCACGAGATTACAACAACACCTGATTACAGCATTGCTGATGCTAAGCGTTATCTTAAGCAGACACTCAGTGATAACTGGAATCAGCTTGGCTATGACAGTGATCCATCAAGCAACGCAATTTCTTATAATAACAGAATTGTTAAGGTTAATGGTGCAGATTGTTATATGTTCACTGCAAGCGGCAAAACATTTGCAGTTGCAGTTAAGCTTTCAGCTTGCTATTATGCTCATAATGGTGAATACACACCAATCACATTCAACAATACAGATATGTTGTTTGATTAAAAAACTAAAAGCTCCTCATCTGAGGAGCTTTTTTATGTTGTCTCTTTAGCAAAGAAAAAGGTATATCTGAGAAATCAGATATACCTTGATTTTTGTGATTGGCTATTAATATAAATTAGTTTTTCAAGCTATGCAATGGTGCCGGAATTTTTCCGCCGCGGTTAATGAATTGAGCAGGGGATTTGTCATTAATTTTCATAACAGGTCCGCTGCCTAGCAGTCCGCCGAATTCAAGCTCATCACCGATTGTTTTGCCTATAGCGGGAATAACTCTTACTGCAGTTGTTTTGCCGTTGACCATTCCAATTGCTGCCTCATCGGCAATAAGTCCGCTGATCACCTCAGCAGTCGTGTCACCGGGTACAACAATCATATCAAGCCCAACAGAGCAAACAGCGGTCATAGCCTCTAACTTTTCTATTGTAAGTGATTCTGATCTAACTGCATCAATCATGCCTGCATCCTCACTGACAGGGATGAATGCACCTGAAAGTCCGCCAACACTTGAAGATGCCATAACACCGCCCTTTTTAACAGCATCGTTGAGCATAGCAAGGCAGGCGGTTGTTCCGCATGCGCCGCATTGCTCAAGACCTATAGCCTCTAAAATATGAGCTACAGAGTCACCCACGGCAGGAGTTGGTGCAAGTGAAAGGTCAACGATACCAAAAGGTACACCAAGTCTTCTTGATGCTTCAACACCAACAAGCTGACCCATTCTTGTTATCTTAAAAGCAGTTTTCTTAATAAGCTCTGCAATTTCGTTAATAGAATAATCTGGATATTTTGATACAGCACTTCTTACAACACCAGGTCCTGATACACCGACATTGATTACACAGTCAGGCTCAGAAACACCAGGAATGCACCTGCCATAAACGGATTGTCCTCGGGCGCATTACAAAATACTACTAATTTACCCGGTCCAATACAGTTGTTGTCTTTAGTAAGCTCAGCGGCTTCCTTAACCTTCTGACCCATAATTTTAACAGCATCCATATTTATGCCTGCTTTTGTTGAGCCAACATTAACGGAAGAACATATGTGCTCTGTTTCAGCCAGAGCCTGAGGAATAGAATTAATAAGCTCCAAATCACCTGCGGCAAATCCCTTCTGAACCAAAGCACTGTATCCGCCGATAAAGTTAACACCAATAGTTCTTGCTGCTTTTTCAAGTGCCAGTGCATATTTAACAGGGTCACCGCCGCTTATTCCTGCCATTATTGCAATAGGTGTAACGCTTACACGCTTATTAATAATAGGAATTCCATATTCTTTTTCAATCTGTTCGCCCGTTTCCACAAGTTTTTCAGCCTTTGTACAGATTTTGTTATAAATTTTATCACAGGCTTTGTCAATGTTTGTATCAGCACAGTCGAGTAAGGAAATGCCCATTGTAGTTGTGCGTATATCAAGACATTCATCCTGTATCATTCTTATAGTTTCTAAAATATCATATGTATCTATCAAGGATAATACCTCCTATAT
>JAIDEF010000335.1 GCA_029054965.1 Eubacterium sp. | reverse complement strand
CTATAAATCTGTTTGTCAAAAAAAGCTATGAGACAATATTTATCAAGATTATTCAGAACAGCCTTACCGACTGAGCAAAACTCACAAATCTCGTCTACACCGGCAGTGCCGATATCAAAAAGCAAATTAACAACGCTTCTTTGCTTAGGTGTAAGCTTTGGCAGGTCATTTTCATTCTGAACAAGTAAAGTTACCATTTTTGATGATTTATCTCCTACCTTGCCATAACCCCTTGGAAGCATCTGCCTCAGACAATCAAAAGTAGTACAAAAACATCTCTCTTTAAGCCAGAGTGCAAGCGAAACCATTTCCTCGCTAAGAAGCGGTGCATTTGTTACAAGTGAGTCAATCTCCTTCAGCTTTGAATTAATTGCAGTATATAGTTTTACAATCATTCCCTCTCGCAGCTTGTTGCCGTTTCCGAATGGTACTTTAACCATCATACCAACCTTAACAGCATTTACAAGCTCGTGAGGAACATAGTAGTCATAATCACTGTCAATATTGAAAAATGCCTTTTCAACAGCAACAGTTGCAATAAGCCTGTTCATTATTTTGACTTGATTTCTTCAGGCTCATCAATAACGTACTTTCCATCAAGGATTTCATCAATAGCAGTTGAAACAGTTTTCACATCAACATGCTCTTCTCTTGCAATAGCCTCATCACGTATTTCCCTTGCTCTTTTAGCTGTGCCAACTACAAGACTGTAGCGGCTGTTGCAGTTCTTTAATAATTTCTTTAAATCCGGATTAAACATAATAATATCTCCTAACCATAATTTCAAATATTAACCGCGCTTTTTCAGCTCGGCAGTAAGTATTTTATTAATATTATCGACGCACTCATTCAAATCGTCGTTGATAATCTGATAATCATATTTGTCTTTATATGAAAGCTCAACCATAGCAATATCAAGACGGCTTTTAATAATTTCATCACCGTCGCTGTCTCTGCCTCTCAAACGTTTTTCAAGCTCTTCTATACTTGGAGGCAGAAGAAAAATTGACAGACAATCAGGATAAAGCTCCTTGATTTTTTCTGCACCATTGACATCAATTATCAATAAGCAGACCTTACCCTGTTCGACAGCTTTATTAATACCTTTGACAGGCGTTCCGTAATAACAACCATTGTAATTGTTAAATTCCAGAAGTCCGCCGTTATCAATCATATTTTTAAATTCATTTTCACTTACAAAAAAATAGTTAACACCATCAACCTCGCCATCCCGCGGCTTTCTTGTGGTCGCCGAAACCGATTCAACAACATCATCCCTGATCTTACAGATTTCCTTAAAAACAGTATCCTTGCCGCAGCCACTGGGTTCAGAGAACACAACAAGCATTCCTTTACTCATCAGTATCAACCTCCTTACCAAATTTAGCAGCAATCTGCTTTAAATCAAGATATGAAAGCACAACATTGTCACTATCTGTAATGAAAACACTCTGAGTTTTTCTGCCGTGTGTAGCATCAATCAAAGTACCATTTGCTTTGCTTTCACGCACTATTTTTTTTACCGGTGCAGACTCCGGAGAAACGATTGTGACAATTCTGTCTGCATTAATAAGATTGCCAAAACCAATATTGATTAAATTCATAATATTACTCTATATTCTGTATTTGCTCACGTATTTTTTCAATCTCAGCCTTCATATCAACAACCTTGCGAGCAATTTCAACATCGTTGCACTTTGAGCCGATTGTGTTTGTTTCACGGTTGATTTCCTGCACAAGAAAATCCATTTTCCTTCCGACAGCCTCATCACAGTTAAGAAATTCTCTGAGCTGTTCAATATGAGAGCGAAGTCTTACAGTTTCCTCTGCGACTGCAACCTTATCGGCATAAACTGCAACCTCCTGAATAATTCGGCTCTCATCCAGTGAAACATCACCGATTAACTCGTGAACTCTTTCGATGAGCTTGTCATTATATTCTTTAACAGTCTGCGGTGAGCGTTCCTCAATAAATGAAACAGTGTCAAGAATGAACTGCGAACGTGAAAAAATATCATCATACATTTTTTCGCCCTCAACAGAACGCATTTCAATAAATCTGTCAACAGCATCCGATGCAACTGTTTTAACTAATTGCCATATTTTCTCCTCATCCTCTTCTGCTTTTTTTACAACAAGGACATCCTGAAAACGGCTGATAGTTGATGCACCGAAATCTTCTTTCAAATTATATGCCGATGACAGTTCCTTCAATGCCTTGACATATGCAGAAGCAAGAGTGTTATTAACAGCAACCTCAGCAGCCTCAGTATTAAGAGCTTCAATACCAACAAAACACTCTATTTTACCTCTGGAAACACGACTGTTAACATAGGATTTGATTTTATCATCAATAAAACCATATTGTCTTGGACAGCGTGAATAAAATTCAAAATATCTGTGGTTAACAGATTTAAGCTCAATAGTAATAACATAGCCATCAAGCTCAGCAACCGCTCTGCCAAAACCGGTCATTGATTTAACCATATATTTGCACCTCCCAAAAAACTAACAAAT
>JAIDEF010000334.1 GCA_029054965.1 Eubacterium sp. | reverse complement strand
CCAGTATGCAGAGGTGCTGCACAAAAACGGCGGACTGCCGGTGGCTATTATGGACAATGACCATGTTATTGCGGCATCGGGTGTAAGCAAAAGAGAAATACTTGAAAGACGTGTAACCAAAAGCCTTGAGGAGCTTATGGAAAACAGAGCTATACACATTGCTACTGATACAGTACCAAGTATGAATGCAATTGAAGGCTTCGGAAGAAATGCCAATGTTGTATATCCTATTATTTACGGCGGTGATGTCAGCGGTGCCGTAGCATTGATTGAAGACGAGGAAAAGCATCTGCCCAGTGAAACCGATATTAAGCTTGTACAGGTTGCGGCTGCATTCCTTGGGAAACAAATGGAATAGTATTTTGTTACTATTGCACAAAAATAATTATCTTTTTTTGTGCAAAGTATTACATAGGTAGAAAGTTGCACAAAAAACTTGATTTTTTCAAACATAAGCATATAATGTAAATCAAAGAGAGGGAAATAAAAGAAATCACTTGACAGAGGTGAGCCAATGAAAGAAATAAAAAATGAAGCATTTGGCTACATAAAAGATATGTTTGCTCAGCACAATATGGTAAAACGAATTATTCTCTCCTTTTTAAGTATTATCATTATGGGCTTCGGTATTTCATTGTTCTCTGTTTCGGGTTTCGGTGTTGACCCTTTCACTTCTATGAATATGAATATTGCAGGCACAATCGGTATCAGCTTTGGTACTTATCAGTTGATTGTTAACGCAGTCATACTGGTTTTTGTTATCATAGTTGCCCACAGGGGTTTGGTCGGTATCGGCACAGTATTCAATATGGCAGGCTGCGGCTATGCCTGTGAGTTTTTTGAAAAGCTCATAAAGCCTGCTGCTGAAAACAGCTCTTTTGCTTTAAGGATCCCCCTTCTTATAGCCGGAATCATAACCCTGTGCTTTGCATGTTCTTTATTCTTCACAGCTAATATCGGTGTAGGACCCTATGATGCCCTGGGCTTTATGCTAAGCAGAGGCACAAAGCTTGATTACAAATGGGTAAGGGTTATTACCGATGTTGCTGTAATTCTGATTGGTCTTATAATAAGCGGAGGAATAGCTGCTCTGCTGAAAGGCAATTTCAGCGGTATAAAAAATATAGGACTTGGAACAGTTATCACCGCTTTTTGCATGGGACCGCTGGTTAACTTTTTTAATAAGCATGTATCAGCAAAAATCTTTAATGTTCATTATGATAAAATCAGCCGTGAGGTTGCTTTCTTTATGCTTAAAGGTGCTATGGTCAAAAACGCAGCACCTAAAAATACAGAGATACCTCATGCAGGCTTGAATCCCTATTCGCCAAGCGGGCAAATAAGGCTGTGATTATTAAATATCAAAGCCTTTTCATATATACCTATTATGCTTTATGTTTGCATAAATTTTTACCCCTTCAAAGAAAGAAGCACTGTGTTAACAGTGCTTCTTTCTTTGTCTGCAGATAAAATCCATTTGTACCCCATCCCATTCCCAATATTATTCTTATTTTAATATATCAAGAATCTGCTCCTTGTCAGCAAGACCTACAATATGACTGACCATCTGACCGTTTTTCATTACAACAAGTGTCGGAATGCTCTGTATATTATACATTCTTGTTACCATAGGTGAAGCATCAACATTAACCTTGCAGACATTAAAATCCTTTGCAATATCTTCAACAATAGGACTGAGCATCTGACAAGGTGAGCACCAATCTGCAAAAAAGTCAACAAGTACAGTTTCATTTTTATCCAGAACTAC
>JAIDEF010000333.1 GCA_029054965.1 Eubacterium sp. | reverse complement strand
ACAATTAAACAACTAATGCAAAACACGAGAAACAAAAAGACCAGATTTGATTAAATCTGTTCGTTTTGTTTTTTATTTACTTGTGGGAACCTGTGAATTAGATAAATTATAATAAAAGCCGTTTTTATTATACAGCTCCTTATGATTTCCCTGCTCAATAATTTTTCCATCATTCATTACGAGAATAATATCAGCATTCATAATTGTTGAAAGCCTGTGGGCAACTATAAATGTTGTTCTTCCCTGCATAAGCTGATTAAAAGCACTCTGTATTTTAATTTCTGTTCTTGTATCAATCGACGAGGTTGCCTCATCAAGAATAAGCATGGGCGGCGGAGAAAGCATAAGCCTTGTAATACACAAAAGCTGCTTTTGACCCTGTGAAAGAGAACCGCCATCTTCACCGATTACAGTTTCATAACCTTTTGGCAAACGCTTGATAAAAGAATGTGCATGTGCTTTTTTTGCTGCATCAACAACCTCATCGAGAGAAGCATCAGGATTAGCAATTTTAATATTATCAAGTATAGTTCCGCTTTTCAGCCACGTATCCTGCAGAACCATACCAATATTTTCTCTGAGCGACTTTCTTGTAATATCCTGATTATTAATACCGTCAATTGATATACTGCCCTTTTGAGGATCATAAAAACGCATCAGCAAATTAATAAGTGTAGTCTTGCCGCAGCCGGTCGGACCTACAATTGCAACAATCATACCTTCCTTAACATTCAAGTTAAGATTTTTAATAAGCTCTTTTTCCTCGCTGTATGAAAAATCCATATTACTGATTTCAATATTACCCTGAGGATTAACAAGCTTCTGAGCATCATCTGCATCAGGCTTTATGCTTTCCTCATCAATAAAATCAAGAACTCTGCCTGCACAGGCAAGTGCATTCTGAAGCTCTGTAACAACGCTGCTGATTTCGTTGAAGGGCTTGGTATACTGATTTGCATAGGATAAAAAGCACGACAATATTCCTACTGTAATATTCCCTTTAACAGCCATTATCGCACCAAAAAGTGCAACTGCTGCGTAAACAATACTGTTTACAAATCTTGTTGCAGGATTTGTAATTGATGAAAAGAAAGTTGCCTTTAAAGAATAATCTGTAAGTCTTTCATTAATATCATCAAACTTTTCAAGGTTTTCCTTGTCCATACCATAAGCATCAGCAACCTTCTGGTTTGAAATCATCTCATCAATAAATGCAGTCTGCTCTCCCCTTGTTTTTGACTGAAGAGAAAACATTTTGTATGTTCTTTTTGCAATAAATCTTGCAATAAAGAATGATAATGGTGTAACAACTACAACCACAAGGGTAATCCATACATTTATTGACAGCATAAATCCCAAAGTACCTACAATGGTAATAACTCCGGTAAAAAACTGAGTAAAGCCCATTAAAAGACCATCCGCAAGCTGATCAACATCGGATATCACTCGGCTGACAACATCGCCGTTTGAATGACTGTCAAGATAAGAGCACGGCAGTTTTTCAATTTTCTCAAAAGCACGCTGACGCAAATCACGTGACACATTATATGTGATTTTATTGTTGCACACATTCATAAGCCACTGCACAACTGCAGTAATTCCGATTATAATACCAAGCCTGATGAGAATGGATACTATTTTTTCAAAATCAACATTGCTCTTACCTATAATACAGTCAATTGCGTTACCTACAAGTATCGGTGCATAAAGAGTAAGTGCCACGCTTACAAGTGCAAACAGCATAGACAAAACAAGAAAATACTTATATTTGTCAATATAGGAAAGTACTCTTTTCAGTGTTTCTTTACTGTTCATTAGATTGCCTCCTTTCCGAACTGGGAGGTATAAATCTCACGGTAAACCTCACAGCTTTCAAGAAGCTCATTGTGTGTTCCAAGACCAACACACTCACCATCATCAAGGACTAAAATACGATCTGCACTGAGAACAGAGGATGCACGCTGTGAAACAATAAATACAGTCGGATTATATGAAAGATTATATATCTCATCTCTCAATCTTGCTTCAGTTGCATAGTCAAGAGCCGATGAGGAATCATCAAGTATAAGGATTTCAGGCTGTCTTACAATTGCACGGGCTACAGACAAGCGCTGCTTCTGACCTCCGGAAAGATTAGAGCCATTCTGCTCAATCTCGAAATCAAGACCGCCCTTTTCTTCTATAACATCATAAATCTGTGCAGCCTTAAGTGCGGCAATGATTTCATCATCAGCTGCGTCTTTTTTACCCCACTTCATATTATCACGCACAGTACCCTTAAACAGCACAGCCTTTTGGTGAACGAACCCTATTTTTTCACGCAGCTTTTCTGTATCAACTGATTTAACATCTTCTCCGTCAACAAAAACAGAACCATCTGTTGAATCATAAAAATGAGGTATCAAAGAAACCAAACTTGATTTACCTGAGCCTGTACCGCCGATAATGCCGATTACATCTCCTCTGCTTGCTTTAAATGAAATATTATTAAGCGAATGAGATGAAGCATTTTTATATGTCAGCGAAACATTATCAAACGCAATATAGGCATCCGATTTTTTGTTGCTACCGTTTTTTTCAAGAGTATTTTCCTGCTCAAGAACAGCACTGATTCTGTCAGCAGAAGCAAATGCTTTTGTTACAGAAACAATTAAATTAGCAAGCTTAATAAGCTCAACCAGTATCTGACTCATATAGTTATAAAGTGCTACAACCTGACCCTGAGTCAAGTCACCGATATCAACACGAAGTGCACCTGTATAAACAAGCACAACAATCGCTATATTTATAATTACATAAGTAACGGGATTAAGCAATGCCGATATTCTGCCAACTGCTTTCTGAAGAGCAGAGAGTGAATTATTTCTTTTTCTGAACTCCCTCACTTCATTTTCTTCATTAGTAAAGGCTCTTATTACTCTTGCACCCGTCAGATTTTCACGTGTTATAAGTGTAACACCATCAAGATTTGATTGAACATCACGATACTTAGGTATTGTAACCCTCATAATACCAAAAACTACAACTGACAATAAAACAATTGCTGCAGCAAATATCAAAGCACATTTCACATCAATTGTAAATGCCATAACCATTGCGCCGATAACTATGAATGGTGAACGCAGAAACAGCCTTAAAACAAGATTAACGCCATTCTGAACCTGATTAACATCGTTTGTCATTCTTGTTATCAGTGTTGATGTACCTATATTGTCAAGCTCATTAAAGGAAAGCGACTGAATTTTTTCATACAAAGAATGCCGTAGCTTCATACCAAAGCCTGTTGCTGCTCTTGCCGCAAAATATTGTGCAGTAATTGCAGCAACCATTCCTACAAGTGCAAGGATAACAAGAACACCCGATTTTCCTAAAATAAATTTTGTGTCACCGCCTGCAATACCAATATCGATAATTGACGCTATAACAAGTGGAACTATCAGCTCAAAGCTTGCCTCAAGAAGCTTAAAAAGCGGTGCTAATATTGACTGAGTAACATAGCCTTTTAAATAAACAAGTAACCTTTTCAAAATTTCACCTTAATTAAATTTTTTTACTATTATAAGATTATTGGCACATTC
>JAIDEF010000332.1 GCA_029054965.1 Eubacterium sp. | reverse complement strand
GATTTGTCACGCCTTATGTTTGAAAAAACTAAGCGTAATCCCATGATTTTGCCTATATTTATGGAGATTTAGGAGGTAAGGTATGAAAGTTATTTTAAAACAGGATGTAAAAAGTCTTGGTAAAAAGGGCGATTTGGTTAATGCATCTGACGGTTATGCAAGAAATTTTCTTTTTCCTAAAGGATTAGCAATTGAGGCTAATGCTTCAGCTATGAATGATTTTAATAATAAGGAATCTGCCAAGAAGTTCCACAAGGCAGAAGAAATTAAGGCTGCACAGCAGACTGCTGATAAGCTGAGCGGTAAAACCTTTAAGCTTACAGCCAAGGCAGGAGCAAACGGAAAGCTCTTCGGCTCTGTTACATCAAAGGATGTTGCTAAGCAGATTAAGGCTGAGCTTGATATAGATGTAGATAAAAGAAAGATTGTTATGGAGGATGTCAAAGCCTTCGGAACAGTTGAGGCAGAGATTAAGGTTTATCAGGGTATTTCTGCAAAGGTTTTTGTTCAGGTGTCGGAGGCTTAAAAAATGGCTGAACTAAATATGACAAGCGGCGTTATTATGCCATATAATCTGGAGGCTGAGCAGTCAGTTCTTGGTTCAATTCTTATTGATCAGGAATGTATGGAGCTTGTTGTTTCCGAGATTAATGCCGATGCATTCTATCTTCCGCAGCACAGGGAAATATTCAGTGCTATGATGCTGATGTACACAAATTCAAAGGCAATTGACCCAGTAATTATTGCAGATGCTTTAACTAAAAAAGGGCACTATGATACTGCAGGCGGCAGGGAATATCTTATGACATTGGCACAAAGTGTTCCGTCAACTGTTAATATTGAATATTATGTGAAAATTGTTAAGGAGCAGTTCTATCTTCGCTCGCTTGTTAACATTTCAAACTCAATTATTGACCAAGCAACAGGCGGCGAAGCGGATGCCTCTGCAATTCTTGACAGGGCGGAGCAGATGATTTATGACATCCGTCAAGGCAAGGAAAAGAATGGTCCTACTAAAATAAGTGAGGTTATTGTTAATGATGTTTATACCAAGCTTGCTCAGATAACAGGTGAGGATAAAGATAAATACAAGGGTATTCCTTCCGGCTTCGGTATGCTTGACAAATACTTAACAGGTCTTAATAAGAGTGACCTTATACTTATCGGTGCACGTCCTGCTATGGGTAAAACCAGCTTTGCACTTAACCTTGCCCAGAATATTTCAATGGGCGCAAGAAAAAAGTGTATTGTTTTCAGCTTGGAGATGACCAAGTCACAGCTTGCTGAAAGACTTCTTGCTTCACAGGCAGGTGTTGAGTCGCAAAAGCTCAAAACAGGTGAGATGAGCAAGGAAGAATGGGTAAGGCTCGGTAATGCGGCAGGACAGTTCAATGATGTTGAGCTTTATCTTGATGATACATCTTCAATTACTGTTCCTGAGATTAAGTCAAGGGTAAGGCGAATGAAGAATGTTGATTGTATTATAATTGACTATCTTGGTTTGATATCCTCCGCAGGCAAAAAGGAAAACCGTGTACAGGAAGTCAGTGAAATTACAAGAAACCTTAAAATGATGGCTAAGGATCTGAACATTCCTGTTATCTGCTGTGCGCAGTTATCACGTGGTACTGAGGGTCACGGCAAAAACCATAAGCCGCAGCTTGCTGATCTTCGTGAATCGGGCTCAATCGAGCAGGATGCTGATATTGTTCTTTTCCTTTATCGTGAGGATTATTATCGAAATGATGTTGACGAGGACAAGCAGGACGATATTGATGCTAATAAAACTGAGCTTATTATTGCTAAAAACCGTCATGGTGCAACAACATCAATTGAGTTAACCTTTGACAAGGAGTTTACACGCTTCAGGTCAATTGATAAATCATATTATGAATAACAGAATTATTAATACAATTAGTAAATATAATATGCTTTCAGCAGGTGATACTGTTTTAGTTGGTGTTTCCGGCGGTGCTGATTCAATGCTTCTGCTTGATTTTTTTGTTAAGAATATGGATAAGCTTAATATAAAAGTTAAGGCTGCACATATTGAACATGGTATAAGGGGTGAAAGCTCCCTTGATGATGCGTCCTTTGTTCAAAAGTATTGTGGGCATAATAATATTGAGTTTAATCTGCTTTCAATTGATGCAGTTTCCGAGGCGGCTGCTTCGGGGCAGGGTGTTGAGGAATATTCAAGAAACAGACGATATGAATTTTTTGAGAGCATAGAATGTGACAAGATTGCCACTGCACATAATCTAAGCGATAATGTTGAAACTGTTCTGTTCAGGCTTATCAGAGGTACAGGACTGAAGGGCGTTTGCGGTATTCCCCCTGTCAGGGGAAAGATAATACGTCCGTTAATAGAAATCAGTGCTGATGATATAAGAAATTACTGTCTTGATAATTCAATTGATTTCAGAATTGATGAAACAAATTTATCAAATGATTATTCAAGAAATAAAATAAGAAACGAAATTCTGCCGTTGTTTTCAAAAATTAACGGTGATTATGAAAATAAGCTTTCAGAGTTTATTAGTGACAGCAATGATGATTACAGCTTTATTGAAAAATATGCAGACGAATATTACAGTGAAATTTCTATAGGTAATAAGCTTTTGCTTGATAGGCTTAAAAAACTTGATAAAGCAGTTCAGAAGAGAATTGTTTTAAAATATTTTTTTGAGCAGGGTATACATCTTGACAGAAATCACCTTATGTCTGTGTTAAATTTAGTGAATAAAACAGGAAAAATTCAGCTTAAAGGTGATTTTTTTGCTGTTGCTGACAGTAAATATTTAAGATTTGCTGACTTTACAGCTACGCCAAAATGCTTTAACTATATTACCAAAATTTTAAATATTGATGAATTTAGTGAAAAATCTGTTGATTTTTACTGTGACTATGATAAAATTAACGGCAGTGTAACTGTTAGGGGAAGAAAATGCGGTGATAAAATTTCCCCGGCAAACCGCGGATGTACCAAATCTGTCAAAAAGCTTTTTAATGAGCTTGCTGTTCCTGTGGAGAAACGGGATTCAGTGGGAGTAATCTGTGATGATTTAGGTATAATAGGTATTGCCGATTACTGTGCAGACGAACGTGTCAAAACAGATAAAAATACAAAACGAGTTATTACAATCAAAATTCTCGCGGAGGATAATTAATGAATAATATGGCAAAAAACTGGAAATCAATTTTAATATACTTATTGATACCGGTGCTTTTAATTGGTGCAATTATTTTCGTTTCACACCAGCAGACCAAGGTTGATGTGAAATATTCGGAAATTGTGTCAGTATTCAAAAACGACGAGGTAAAAGAGTTTACTCTTGATTTGTCAAGCGGCAGTTTGATTTACAAAACCTTTGCTGAGCCTGAAAATGAACAGCGTTATTCTGTTCCTAATGTGGCTTATTTCCTTGACGATATCAGGGATGAGGTTGAAGAGTATAACGAAAAAAATCCTGACAATAAAATTATTTTTGACTATAAAAAAGGTACATCAGGCTCATGGATTTACAGTATGCTGCCGAGTCTGGTAATCACTATCGGTCTTATTGCTCTTTCTATCTATATGATAAGAAAAATGAGCAATGCTATGAGCAGTGATACTAACAGAACACTTGGCTTTGGTAAAATCAGAGCTAAGGTTCATGTTGATGATGAAAATAACAAAACTACCTTTGCCGATGTTGCAGGCTGTGACGAGGAAAAGGAAGAAATGAAGGAGCTTGTGGATTTCTTAAAGGACAGTGAAAAATTCACTGCTTTGGGAGCAAGAATACCAAAGGGTGTTCTTTTGGTTGGTCCTCCGGGTACAGGTAAAACCGCCGGTGTGGTTATTCCGACAATTTTTAACTCAGAAGGCT
>JAIDEF010000331.1 GCA_029054965.1 Eubacterium sp. | reverse complement strand
GTTGCAGGCTTAACAGGCAGCAACAGCGGCAGTATGATAACCTACCGCTATGATGCTTACGGCAACACAACCAAGTCGAACAATACGCTGAACAATCCGTATCAATACAATGCTGAGTATACAGACTCATCAACAGGCTTGCAGTATCTCCGTGCAAGATATTATGATTCTTCTCAGGGCAGGTTTACGACGAAAGATACACTTCTTGGAAGTATTGAAAAGCCTATAACTCTCAATCTGTACACCTACTGTGGCAACAATCCTCTCAATTATATCGACCCAAGCGGGCACGTAAAAATTGGCAAATCTTTAGGCTTTCCTAAAAATAATTTCAAAACATCATTAAGTAATGTTAAATCAACTGTTAAAACACAAGCAAAGGTTACAGTAAATAAAGCAAAATATATAGCAGTTGCTAATTCACCTAATGCAACCAGTGCAGAAAAAACAATGGCATATATTACTTATATGCAGTCAAAAGCTACGCTGGCTATGCATATGGCAATGAAAAAAGCTTGTTCGAAAACTGATAAAATAAAGATTGCAAGTAGCACAAATAAGATTACTTTTCGAGAAAAAGTAAGAAATGAAACAGGCCTTGACATTTACGCATTAGGAAATTCGGCTTTAGCCTTGGGTGGTGCAGTCGGAAGTGCAGCCGCAATGGGCTTGGGAATTTTAGCCGCACCTGAAACAGGTGGTGCATCATTAGCATTGACTGCTTTTGGTTTTGGGTCATTAGCTTTTGCCTGCTCGGATTTGTCACAGTATCTTAGTGATGTGTATGTAGGCAAAGACGGTGAATTCAGACATGGAACAGAAAATCGTTCATACAACACGATGCATGATGGTTTGTTCAATGGCAATACAACAGCGTATAACAATGTAAGAACATTTACTGATTTAGGTACGACAATTTTTAGCATTGGTACAGCCGCTGTCACTACTCCCAAAACTCCTACTCAAAAGATTAATGATACTGCTAATAGAAATAAAGGAACTGTAGTATCTTCATCTCCTTCTGTTGATGATTTTATAGAGCAAAATGTTGCTCCGGATTTTCAAAAAAGTGTAAAAAATGCTTTTTCATCAGATGCTAAAGTCACAACACTTTCAAAAGACACAACCGTATATCGTTATTATGGTGATGGGGCAAATCCAAAAAGCTATTGGTATACTCCTAATAAAACATCAAACCCTGTAGGAGATTTAGCGTTGCCAGGTCAAAATTCTGCTCAATATGTAGAGAAATATATAATTCCTAAAGGAACTACTGTTCTTGAAGGAACCGTTGCACCTAATTTTGGACAGCCTGGTGGTGGATATCAGTACTATGT
>JAIDEF010000330.1 GCA_029054965.1 Eubacterium sp. | reverse complement strand
ATGCATAATATTATTTTCAACAGAGTTCATATTATGGCACCTGTAAAGAAAAGTAACTATAACGCAATTGCAATTGTTTGTGTTGTGCTTGCAATTGTGATTGCTGTTACATCAATCGTTGTTGTAACAAAATCAAAAAGCGGTACAGAGGTTTCTCTACATACTATCGCTGCCGAAGACATAATTGAAACTGTTTCATTGACAGGTGCTGTTACAGCAGGTACAACCAAGGAATATAAGGTTGGTACTGTTGCAACCGTCAAGGAAGTTTTTGTTAAGGTCGGCGACAATGTGAAAAAGGGTGATGTTCTCGCAACCTTTGATGTGTCAAATCTTGACGGACAGATAAATTCACTGCAGTCAAGCTACAATGAATCTTTAAAGGCTTACAATTCGGCTGTTGATGCACAGAAAACTGCAAAGAGCAAGTCTGATGCACTTGCCCCTAAAATCACAGAGCTTCAGAAGCTTATTGCTGAAATGGAAAAGGGCAATTATCCTTCAACATCAGCTAAAACAACCGAGGCTGCTAAAACTACTACTGTAAAAGCTCCTAATACAACAAAGACTGTTACAGAAAATGCAGATTTGTATGCAAAGGATATTCCGACGCTCCCAAGTGACTTCAATCCGTCTATTCCTGATATTGAATTAACAACATCATCACAGCCCTCTCTTGGTGGTCTTGCGGATGCTGTTGAGGAGCTGAACCAGACTCTTACAAAGCTTACAAATGATATTGCAACACTGACAGAAACTACACAGATTATAGCAACTACTATCGTTGAGCTTTCCGGCAGTCTTGATAATGAGGCTATTGCAGATAAGCTTATTGAGAATCTTATTGAAAGCGGTATTGCTGAAGATGTTGCAAAACAGATAGTTGACGCAATTGATATTGACGAGTTTGCAAAAGCTGTTGCTAATACTGAAAATGCACAGCTCACAGCAGCACAGGTTCAATTGCTTTCACTTGAAGGTCAAAAGGCATTGTTTGATGTTCAGGCTGACGGCACATTAGTTAATGCTCAGAAAAAATCAGTAAATGCTACAAAGCAGGCACTCGATATTTTGAAAGACCAGAAGCAGGATTTGTCAGCAGGCTGGGTTGCCGCATTTGACGGTACTATCACAGCAGTTGATGTTACTCCTGATGTGCAGACAACTATGCTCAGCTCAGGTATCACATTGGAAAATTTGGATTCAATGGCTGTTAAATTAAGCCTCGGCGAATATGATTTACACAAGGTTAAGCTTGGTATGGAAGCAACTATTACAACCGCTTTCGGTACCTATGAGGGTGAGGTAACTTCTATTGCACCTACTGCAACAGGTGGCTCAAGCGGCAGTATTCTTGACAGTGTTGGCTCAATGGCAGGTATCAGCGGTCTTTCCAGTCTTACTGACAGCGGTGCAGGTGTTGAATGTATCATATCTATTCCGGAAACAGATGAAAATATAACTGCCGGATTTGATGCGAATGTTGAAATTCAGACAGGCGAATATCTTGGTGTAACCGCAGTTCCGATTGGTTCAATTAAGCTTGAAAAGGAAGGTGCTTTTGTATACCTCTACAATGCAGAAGAGGGTGAGGTTACAAAAACTCCGATTGATATTGGTGCTTCATCAGTAACCTCTTATCAGGTAAAATCAGGTCTTAATGTAGGTGACCAGATTGTATCAGCTCCTGCAAGTGATTATGCAGACGATACATTTAAGGTTAAGGTTGTTACTAAGTAATTAGGTAAGGAGATTTCAGAGTGAATATTAGTGAAAGTCTGAAAATCGCGGTTAAATGTATTAAGTCTAACCTGATGCGCAGCCTCCTTACAATGCTGGGTATTATCATCGGTATAAGCTCTGTAATTATGATTATAGGTGCAGGTACAGGTGTAAGGGATTATATTGTCGGATTAATTGAGGATATGGGCTCAAATGCGGTGCTTATCAGTGTTGATGCCACAAGTGCCACGGATAATGATTTCATTACTCTCGATGATGTTCAGAATATTAAGACTAAGGTTAACGGCGTAGAGCGATGCTCACCTATGCTGATGGGATTCGGCAGAGCTACTATTAATAAAACTGCTACTGAGGCAACAGCTATGCTTGTTGGTGTTAACAGTGATGTCCAGTTTGCACTGACGAATACCTGTGAATACGGGCGGTTTTTTACAGATGAAGAGTATGATGCCAATGCTCCTATTGCTGTAATCGGTACAAATTCAGCAGAAATGGCATTCGGCTATCAGGATGTTACAAATGAATATATAACCGTTTCATCAAGCGGTAAATCAATGCAGGTCAGAGTGTGCGGTGTTGCAAATATTGATGCACTGACCAGCTCTTTGGGCGGCAGCAGCAATATGACGAGTATGTTCACCAGCGGTTCTGACAAGCTTATGATTGCTCTGTTTATGCCGTGTACTACACTGACTCAGATAACAGGTGCAAGTGCACAGCTCAGCAGTGTATTTGTAATTGCTCACGAGGGTGCCGATTATGATGCTGTAGGTAATGCTGCAGTTAACTATTTGAAATCAGCGCATGGAAATTATTCCAATAGTATGTATACTGCACAGAATATGGCAACATATGTTAATATTGTTGATATAATTATGTCAGTTCTTACTGCGTTTATTGCATGCGTAGGTGCAATTTCTCTTATAGTAGGCGGTATAGGTGTTATGAATATTATGCTTGTATCAGTTACAGAACGAACGAGGGAAATCGGCATCAGGAAATCACTCGGTGCAAAGACAAAGGTTATAACACTTCAATTTTTGACAGAGTCAATAATTCTTTGCTTAATTGGTGGTGTAATCGGCTTGACTATAGGTATAGCAGGTGCGTTTGCTGCTTGTTCAATTATTGATATTCAACCGAATATTACTTGGTGGTTAATCGTTGTATCGTTATTGTTCTCAAGCGGTGTTGGATTGTTCTTCGGTATTTATCCTGCACGTAAGGCGGCACAGATGAGCCCGATTGATGCTCTCAGAAGCGAGTAAATTGTTATTAAATCCTCATAGTGAATAAAGTCACTGTGAGGATTTTTTTACTGTTGCATTATTTTTTAAATTATGTTAATATAAACCATATTTAATTAGGAGGATAATACTTTGGATATTAAAGAAGTTTTGGGCTGCTTTGATTTTGAAGGCAAGCTCCTTGAGATTGAAAGATTTGGTTCAGGTCACATTAATACAACATACCTTGCTAAATATGAAGCTGATAATAAGATTATCAGTTATGTTGTTCAGCAGGTTAATACCAACGTGTTTAAAAATATTGATGATTTGATGGGAAATGTGTTTGCTGTTACATCGTTTTTGCGTGATAAAATTAAATCGAATGGCGGAAATCCTGACAGGGAAACATTGAATTTTATGAAAACGACAGATGGCGATTTGTATTACAGAGCTGAGAATGGCAGTTGTTACAGAGCTTACAAATTTGTCGATAACAGCAAATGCTGTGACAGTGTTTCTTCAGCAGAAATATTCAAAAAAAGCGGTCTTGCTTTTGGCAGATTTCAAAAATATTTGAGTGATTTCCCTGCAACAACGCTCAAAGAAACAATCCCTGATTTTCATAATACAATATGGAGATTTGAGAATGAGTTTTTGCCCGCAGTTAAAGCCGATAAGTCAGGCAGGGCTGAGCAGTGTAAGAACGAGATTGAATTTGTTATGAATAGAAAAAGTGACTGCAGCCGTCTTACTGA
Organism: Eubacterium sp.; assembly: GCA_029054965.1. Lineage (GTDB taxonomy): Bacteria > Bacillota > Clostridia > Oscillospirales > Acutalibacteraceae > Eubacterium_R. The sequence continues at coordinate 7,666 of JAIDEF010000330.1, read as the reverse complement.
TTTGATTGCTAAGGGTGAAATTCCGATTCGTGTAACACATAATGATACAAAGCTTAATAATGTTTTGTTTGACAATGACAGTGACGAGGCTATCTGTGTTATTGACCTTGATACAGTAATGCCCGGTCTTGCACTATATGATTTCGGTGACTCTATTCGATTTGGTGCAAATACCTGTGCCGAGGATGAAAAGGATACATCCAAGGTTGCAATCAATCTTGATTATTTTAAAGCTTATGCTCAGGGCTTTTTAAACGAAGCAGGTGAAAGTTTTACCCAAGCTGAAAAGGATAACCTTGCTTTTTCTGCAAAGCTTATGACTCTTGAATGCGGAATGAGATTTTTAACAGATTATCTTAATGGAGATACATATTTCAGAACTGCCTATCCGGAGCATAACCTTGTTCGTGCAAAGGATCAGCTTGCTCTTGTTGCCGATATGGAAAAGCATATGGACGAAATGGAAAACATAATTAAATCATTATAATCAAAAACACACCTTGGAGTTTTCCAAGGTGTGTTGCTTTTATTTGCTATTCAGTTTTTTTCTTTTGAAATACAGTATGGTTATCATTGCTGTAAGTGCGACTGTGAATGATACAAAGCCGGCAATTAAAATGTCGCCGCTGCCTGTCGGCGGAGATTTTTTCTCAGCCTTTGCAGTGGTTGATATATTGCTTGCGTTAAGGAGTCCTGCGGTTGAACCGCTCTTTGTTACATTGACTATTTTCTGCTGACTGTCTGTACCAATGAATTGACCTACACCTGTTTCATTCTGAATGCTGTCTATATCAAGTGAGGTGTTAGTTGTAATCAGTGCGGCAAGGAATTGACAAGCTTCGCTGTTATACCAGAAATCCATATGCTGGATACCCTTAACAAACCATGTGCTGTCAGGCAGTGCACAGGTAGATGCATCAATAATTTTATCGTCAGAAATATATTTTCCTGTTTTGTTTAGTGTTTCGCCATAGTCAGCGACGGTTGCACCAACTGATGCATATTTTGTTTCAATAAGAACATCTGCCTGTGCCTTATGCAGTGAAGTCATCGGAACAGTAGGAATACCGTAATTTGCAACAACAGCTACCTCGACACCCTTTGACTTGAGTGTTTTTAGGTTGCTTTCAAGTCTGCCCTGTACCTGATGATATTTCTGCAGCTTACTGTACAGAGCACCGCTCTTGTCAAGGAAGCCTATTGAACTCATCTCGTATACAGCCTTATCAAAATAGTCATAGGGGATAAATTCCCAGTAAATCGGAATACATCCGAAAACAGGGTAGAGCACGTCGTTATAAAGTTTGTTGAAAAGCTCAGGAGTATTTTTTACTTCATTGAGAAGCTCGCATAGATTGCCTACTGCATCATCGAGAGTTGTTGACAGGAAAGCAAGCTGTTTTAAATCAAAGCTTGGATTATTTAGCTCATGGAGAAGATTCCAGAAATAACTGAGCAATGTATCCTTGTCAATATAAACATCCTTTGCAAAAAGGTTGCAGATAGAAACACCATTGAATGCACCATTAACAAAAACAGTTTTTGCGATATCATTTTTATACATATACTGGTCAATATAAGCAGAAGCAACAACTGTACCTTCGGAACAGCTTACTATAGTTACCTTGCTTTTGCCTGTTTCTGCTTTGATATTATCAATAAGACTGTTTAATATCTTTGCATTTTCACAGGCATCAAGACGCCAGTCATATCTGAAAAGATAAACATTTTCAGGACCTACTATATCACTTACCTGATTTGCAATGGCAGGCTCGGCAGAGCCTCTGCCGTCGATGTAATCTTTGTGGTTTGCAAGGCTGTCGGTCCAGTAATCCTTAATGCCTACATTATAAGCAGGATTGCCGTTTTTGTCACAGGCAATGTCGGCAAAGTCATTCATAACCTCTGCTATCTCATCAATGAGTGCAGATGCATCAATTTTTTCACCTGTGGCACTTGTCATAACCTTTTTCAGCAAACTGTTGTAGGTGCTGAAAATGGAGGATATGTCAAATGCGGCTGCAGTGGTTTCATTTTCTGTTCCAATGTCCTTATAAAGCTGTGTTCCGCCGATACCATGAATTACGACAACAGGTGTAACATCATCCTTTGCAAACGCAGCACTTGTGCTTGATAAAATCATAACAAGCGTCAGGACAAAACAAATGGTTATTTTCAATGCTTTCCTCATAGCTATACTCCTTGTAATTTATTTTTATAATATCAGTATAATTGCTCCAAAAAGAAAAGTCAAATAAAATTAAGCAAAAAGCACAAAAAGTCAAGCTTATTTATTGATTTTATGTTATAATTGACTGAAAGGGGGGTGGTGCTCTTGAACTGGATTACAAGTACAGAACAGGCAATTGAATATATTGAAACCCATATTACTGACAAGCTTGATTATGATGATATAGCTTCTGCTGCATTTTGTTCAAGCTATCACTTTCAGCGAATGTTTTCTGTTTTTGCAGGCTGTACCCTTGGTGAATATATCAGGGCACGAAAAATGACCCTTGCGGCTGCTGAACTGAAAAATCCTCAGGCAAGAATAATTGATGTTGCTATTAAGTACGGCTATGAAAGTCAGGAGGGCTTTGCAAGGGCGTTTACAAAATTTCATGGTATAACTCCATCCGAGGCAAAAAAGGAAGGAGCTAAGCTGAAATCCTATTCACGACTGACAGTGTATGAATTGGATGAGGGCGGAAATTTGCTTGAATATTCAATTGAAGAGCTGCCTAAATCAACATATGCTGTTTTTAAAATCGACTCAGGTCAGAATTCGGCAGCAGCCTGCAGAAAAATATGCAGACAGATTTACTGCGAGTGGCTGCCGAGCACAAACTATCGCCTTAAATCATTTTCTGATTTGATTGTTAACTGTTCCTTTAATGATGAGGGAAAAAGATTTATTGAAATATATATTCCTGTTGAGCTTATAAAATAGAGCGCCGCTGTCAATACTAAAGACAGCGGTGCTTTAACATTATCATTTGTTTTTTGTACATAAAATTTTAAGGAATGATAATGTGCAATTTAATAAGGTTGAAATCTGCGGAATTAATACAAATGATTTGAAGGTGCTTAAGGAAAGCGAAAAAATTGAACTGCTGAAAAAGGCACACAGTGGTGATAAGCAGGCTCGTGATGAACTGATTAAAGGTAACTTAAGACTGGTTCTTTCTGTTATTCAGAGATTTTCCAACAGGGGCGAAAATATGGACGATCTCTTTCAGGTAGGTGTAATCGGATTAATTAAAGCCATTGATAATTTTAATCTTGATTTGGATGTCCGCTTCAGTACCTATGCAGTGCCTATGTGTATCGGCGAAATAAGACGTTATCTTCGTGATGATAATGCTGTACGTGTTTCAAGGTCAATGCGAGATACCGCCTATAAAGCAATGCAGGTGAAGGAGCGTCTTATTAATGAAAATCAGAAGGAGCCGACAGTTGAGGAAATCGCAAAAGAGCTTGGTATGAAAAAGAGCGATGTTGTTCTTGCACTTGAAGCAATCGTTGACCCTGTTTCGCTCTATGAGCCTGTCTATAACGACGGCGGTGACACAATCTATGTAATGGATCAGGTTGGCGACAGTAATTCAGATACCGACTGGATAGATGAAATAATGATTAAGGATGAAATTAATCGCCTTGATGACAGAGAACGCAATATAATGTATCTTCGCTTTATGCAGGGCAAAACGCAGATGGAGGTTGCCAAGGAGGTAGGCATATCTCAGGCACAGGTCAGCAGACTTGAAAAGAATGCATTAAAGAGGATAAAGGGACAATAAAAACACCACAATGCTGTGGTGTTGACAAATTTATTTTCATATGCTAATATAAAAGCAGATAAGGAGCTTGCCGATAGACGGTTAGCCCCTGCGGTTAATTAAAAGAAGTAATCAACTTGTAGGAGAGGCGATTACTTCTTTTTTATTGCAACTATGTAGCCTGTTGAAACAATGATAATGATTGCCATAATAACAAGATAATCCATAAGTAGCACCCCCTTTTACCCTTTGCAGGGTTGGGGTAAGATTTAACCGCCTACCGTGAATGGTAGTTTTCCTTATCCGTACTGAGTATATAGTAAAATATGTTGTTTGTCAATAAATCAAAAGGCAGCTATTATATTATAATTGGATGTTGTCAAGTGCAAATTTTACTGCCTCAACAACAAATGCAGTAAAGGTACAGTTGTTATTCTGAATGACCTTTTCTACATCATCAATTATATTGTTAGGAAATCTAATGCTTTTGCTTGTTGTTGCTATTAACATTCAGCTTTTCTTTTTGTATTAAGCTATGCATATGTGTGAATTTTTTATATAAACTTGACACTATAATAATTATAATATATAATAAAATGATTAGAAAATGCGATAAGGAGATTTTTATTATGGCAACGAAACAATTCAAAATGACTGCAGAAGGTAAGGCAGAACTTGAAAAAGAACTTGACTTTTTAAAAACCGAAGGCAGAATTGACATAGCAGAAAAACTTAAGGTTGCACGTTCATACGGTGACCTTTCAGAAAACAGTGAATATGATGAAGCAAAATCAGAGCAGGCAAAGATTGAGGCTCGTATCAGCGAGCTTGAATACCAGCTTGACAATGCTGTAATTATTGACTCAGTAAGTTCAGATACAGTAAGCATGGGTTCAAAGGTTACAGTTATCAGAAAGAATGATAAGGTTGAGGCAACCTATGAGATTGTTGGCTTTGCTCAGTCAAATCCTGCTGATGGTAAAATCAGTGATGAAAGTCCTGTCGGCAAGGCATTAATGGGTGCAAAGAAGGGCGAAACTGTTGTTGTTGAAGCTCCTATCGGCAATCTTGAGCTTGAAATTAAGTCTGTAGAATAATATAAAATTAAAAGAGGTAGTTTATATGGCAGGAAGGTTTGAAATCACCAAGGCCGGTGATGGTACTTTCAGTTTTGAATTTTTAATAGATGATAACTCAGTGGGCAGAAGTCCTGTTTTCGAAAAAGAGGATGAGTGCAAAAGGGGTGTTAAGGCTGTTAAGAAAAACAGCAGAATGAAAACACAGAATACCCTTGCCGGTGACGAAGAAAAAACAAATCCTAAATATCTGATTGAGGCTGACGGCGATAAGGTTAAGTATACTTTGTTTTTGCAGACTGGTGCTGTTGCTCTCAGCGGCAGTGCTGACTGCGAGGCTGATGTGCTTGATATGATTGAAAAAATCGGCAACAATGCAAATGCTGCTCCTATGGCTATGGCAGAGGTTGTGCTCAGTGAAAACGAGCAGAAGCAAATCAGAATAGATAAGCTTAAGGCTATGCAGGCTGCAGGTAATGACCCGTTTGAAATCACTCTTGCAACCCAAACTCACCACAGTGATGAAATCAAGGCAGACTTTGAAGCACTTGAGGAAAAGGAAGTTACAATTGCAGGTCGTATTATGACATGGCGTGATATGGGTAAGGCTAACTTCATTGATGTTCAGGACAGAAACGGCCGTATTCAGGCTTATGTCAGAATGAATGACATCGGTGAGGACAAGTTCAAGGAATTCAAAACCTGGGACCTCGGTGATATTGTTGAGGTTAAGGGCTTTGTTTTCAAAACAAGAACAGGTGAGATTTCTGTTCATGCACAGGAAATAAGACTTCTGTCAAAGTCACTTCTTCCGCTTCCTGAAAAATTCCATGGTTTAACAGATACAGACACACGCTACAGAAAGCGTTATCTTGATATGATTATGAATCCTGATGTTAAGGATACCTTCATCAAGCGTTCAAAAATCATTTCATCAATCAGAGCATATCTTGACAATCTCGGCTTTATTGAGGTCGAAACACCGATGCTTAATGTTATCGCAGGCGGTGCTGCTGCAAGACCGTTTATTACTCACCATAACACACTTGATATGGATATGTACCTTCGTATTGCTACAGAGCTTTACTTAAAGCGTCTTATTGTCGGCGGTATGGAGCGAGTTTATGAAATCGGCAGAAACTTCAGAAACGAGGGAATGGATGTAAGACATAATCCTGAGTTTACATGTATTGAGCTTTATCAGGCATTCACTGATTACCACGGAATGATGGATATTGCCGAGAACATTATCCGCAATGCTGCAAATGAGGTTTGCGACACCCTTCATATCGTACTTAATGGTACAGAAATCGACCTTGAAACTCCGTTCGCAAGAATGACAATGGTTGAGGCTGTTGAAAAATTCAGCGGTGTTAACTTTGCTGACTTTATGAGCGATGATGAAAAGGCAATTGAAATAGCTAAAGAAAAGGGCATCGAAATTGAAAACGGTAAGGCAACCTGGGGTGATATTCTCAATTCCTTCTTTGAGGAATTTGTTGAAGCTAACCTTATTCAGCCTACATTTATTATGGATTATCCTGTTGAGATTTCTCCGCTTACCAAGAGAAAGCCTGACTGTCCTGTTCTTACAGAGCGTTTTGAGCTGTTCATTCTCGGCGGTGAATATGGTAACGCTTATTCAGAACTTAATGACCCAATTGACCAGATGTCACGCTTTGAGGCACAGATGAAGCTGCGTGAAGCAGGTGACGATGAGGCTAATATGATTGACCACGATTTCGTAACTGCTCTTGAGTATGGTATGCCTCCCACAGGCGGTCTTGGTATCGGTATTGACAGACTTGTTATGCTTCTTACAAACAGCTACTCAATTCGTGATGTACTGCTGTTCCCGACAATGAAGCCTCTGGGATGAAAAAATCTGTAAATCAAAGGGTTTACACCTATAATCAGCCGGAATAAATTTGTTATTCCGGCTGTGATTATATATGATGAAAAGGAATGTTTATGGAAAAATTCAAGGCTAAGCTACCGGTTATAATATTGGTGCTTATAATGATTTGTCAAATTGGTCTGGTGTCATATCTTGGAGCACAAAGAGCTGAAATCAAAGGTACTCACATAGATGAAATGTATTCGTATGTATTGGCAAACAGTTACGATGGAAGTAAAATCAGCACAATAGATTCTTATTGGGAGCAATGGATTGACGGGAATTCTTTAATGGAAACGATTACCGTTCAAAAGGGTGAAGCGTTTTCGTATGATAAGGTTTACTATAACAACTCTTTCGATTGCCATCCTCCGTTGTTTTATGCATTGTTGCATACTGTATGTTCAGTATTTACGGATCAATACACTATTTGGTTCGGAATAGCATTAAATATGTTTTTAATGCTGATTGCTGATGTTTTAATATACCTTTTGTCAAAAGAATTTATCAATAATAAAACAGCAGCGGTATTGCCTGTACTGTTATGGGGTATTTCTTTAGCATGTATAAATACGGTTTTGTTTATAAGAATGTATATGTTGCTGGCCGTGTGCTCAATAGGTTTTTTATATATGACGGTACGAAGCCTGAAAAAAGGTTTCAATTTAAAGCGTTGCTTTTTCCTTTTTACATTTTCTTTGTTAGGTGTGTTTACACATTATTACTTTATTTTATTTGCCTTTTTTGTAACGTTATCTTACTGCTTATATAAATTCTTTAAAAAGAATTTTAAGGAAGGAATGCTGTTTGGATTAACAGTAGCCTTATCTGTAGGGCTGTTGTTAGTTATATATCCGTGTGCAATTGAACAAGCAACCGGTTCAACTTCAAATAATGTTGGCAACGAGGTGTCT
>JAIDEF010000033.1 GCA_029054965.1 Eubacterium sp. | reverse complement strand
ATTAGAAGGCATACGACTTCATCCTCGGTCTCGTTGGCTAGGAGTTGTTTATAAGAGACATGAGGACGGTCACGCACTTTTTTTACCTTTTGACAGTGAGGCTGAGGCTCTCGCAGGCGAGAGTGAAAAGTATAAACAATCTCTTAACGGGATGTGGAAATTTTACTGGCAGATGGGCATTGACAATCAGCCCGATGCTTTTATTAACAAAGATTTTGACGATTCCGACTGGGATGAGATAAAAGTTCCGTCTGTGTGGCAGACCGAAGGGTATTCCGTACCGTATTATTATGCCAGCACCTTCCCCAAGGCAATCAGCAGAAGCAGGCATAAAATTCCGTCAATCAACCGCAAAATGCAGGAAATAGGCTTTTACAGAAGAAGCTTTGTTCTTGACAAAGCGCTTGAGGGGAGAGAAATTTTTCTGCATTTCGGTGCGGCAAAGGCTGCTCTTGAGGTTTATGTAAATGGTGATTTTGTCGGATATTCCCAAGGCTCTATGACTCCTCATGAATTTAATGTTACCAAGTATTTGACTGAGGGTGAAAATATTGTTTGTGCCAAGGTTTACAGATACTGTGACGGCACATATCTTGAGGATCAGGATATGTGGTGGCTTTGCGGCATTTATCGAGAGGTCTATCTGTATGGTGAGTCTAAGGTGTGCTTAAGGGATTTTTATGTCAGAACTGATTTTGATGTTGATTTCAAGGACTCTGATTTAACCCTTGATATGTTTATAAAAAACTATGATGGTACAAAAGGCAATCTTACAGCAAAAGCAAAGCTTATTACTGATACGGGCAGGGAAATTGAGCTTGGTGATAAATCCGTTAAGCTCACTGTACGTGACGAAAAAATCACCATTAACCAAACTGTAAAAGCCCCTAAAAAGTGGTCTGCCGAGCACCCAAACCTTTATACACTCGTTATGACTCTTATTGTCAATGGTGATGTTGTGGTTGTCAAAACTTATCAGATAGGCTTTAAAAAGGTTGAAATTAAGGGTGAAAAAATATATTTCAATGGTATGCCGTTAATGCTTCATGGTGTTAACCGCCACGATTTTGACGGCGACTGCGGTTGGGCTGTGCCGAAGGACAGATATACTCAGGATCTTGATATTATGAAACAGAATAATATCAATTCAATCCGTACCTCACACTATCCGAATGATCCATATTTTTATGAAATGTGCAATAAATACGGTTTTTATGTTATGGACGAATGTGAGGTTGAGAGCCATGGCGTACGCCGAAAGGGTGTGCCGGGTTCAAACCCTATGTGGACAGGTCAGACTATTGACCGAATGGAACGTATGGTGCTGCGTGACCGTAATAATCCTTGTATTTTTATGTGGTCACTTGGCAATGAGGCAGGCGACGGCGATAATTTTATGAAAATGAAGGAAGCTGCTCTCGCTCTTGATGATACTCGTCAGTTCCATTATGAGGGCGATTTTGACCAGACAAAAAGTGATGTTATATCACGTATGTACCCTACAGCAGATGTAATGGAAAAGCTTGGAAACAAGCAGGAAATTTCTATCTCACTTTATGATAATATCGCTAATCAGCTTGCAGCAGACAGTAAGCCGATTAAGCCTGAAATGTATGAGGGTAAGCCCATTCTTCTTTGCGAATATGCTCATTCTATGGAGAATTCGCTGGGTAACTTTGATGAATACATAGCTGATTTTGAAAAGTATGACAATATGTGCGGCGGCTTTATCTGGGACTTTGTCGACCAGGCGCTGCACACTTCTGATAAGGATGGTAAAGAAAACTGGCTTTATGGCATTGACTTTGAAGGCAGGGAGCCAAAAAAGCTGATTGATATTCCAAATACTACTGCGATGACAGGCTCCAACAGAGCACTTTGTGCTAATGGTATAATCGGTGCTGACCGTGTTCCTCATCCACAGATTCTGCAGGTTAAAAAGGGTTATCAGTATATTAAATGTGAAGAATTTGACCTGAAAATCGGTAAGTTTAAGGTTAAAAATAAATACCTGTTTACAGATGTCAGTGCATTTAAATGTAAGTGGGAGCTTAAGGCTGAGGGCGAGCTTATTGAAAATGGCGAGCTTGACAAATTTGAATGTGAGCCGCTTTCGGAAACCTTTATAACAATACCTTACTCATATGACAGTATTCCTAAGGATAAAGAGGTTGTTTTGACAATCGGCTTTTTTACCAAAAAGAAGACACTCGGTCTGAAATCTAATTATGAGGTTGCATGGGATCAGTTTGTGCTTAATGCGCTTCCGCAGCCGGAAGAACCCGAATGCAAAGGTGTTCT
>JAIDEF010000329.1 GCA_029054965.1 Eubacterium sp. | reverse complement strand
AACATGTATCTAACAAAGCAGGCACACCGGAGAATGTTCATTACTCCTCAAATTCCTCATATGATACCGATGTTATTCTGAATGAAATGTTGATTCCGAACGGCGTAACCAACAACACGGCAATCAACTATGAGCTGACAGGCTATATCAATGACATAAACACCGAATATACACAAACTCTTATGGAGTTCGGTGCAAACGGCAATACAACAAATGTTTATGAGTATGGTGCACAGAGAAACAGTGCCACAATCAACGGCACAAAGGGTTACTATCTCTATGACGGACGTGGCTCGGTTGCAGGCTTAACAGGCAGCAACAGCGGCAGTATGATAACCTACCGCTATGATGCTTACGGCAACACAACTAAGTCCAACAACACCCTTAACAATCCGTATCAGTACAATGCTGAGTATACAGACAGTTCGACAGAACTTCAGTATCTCCGTGCAAGATATTACGATTCCTCTCAGGGAAGATTTACTACTAAAGATACACTGCTCGGCAGCACAGACAAGCCGATTACAAGAAATCTGTACACCTACTGCGGCAACAATCCGCTGAACATCACAGACCCAAGCGGTCATGGATGGTGGAGCAATGCAGTTAACAGTGTTAAGAGTGCTGCTAAAACGGCAGGCAACTGGGCTAATAAGCACATTGTTCAGCCTGTTAAGAAGGCTGCCAACACAGCAGTAACTTGGGCAAATAATCATATTGTTCAGCCTATAAAGAGCAGGATTACAAATTCAGCCGCTTATCAGAAGGGCAAGCAGTATGTTGAAAAGAAATGTCAGCAAATACAGCAAGGTTATAACCAAGTTACCAATTATGTAAGCAACAAGGCACAGCAGTTCTATAACGATTATGTACCTCCGAAGATGCAGAAAGCAATTGAAGAGGCTAAGAAGTTTGTATGTACCACAACAGACCGAATTGTTAAGGATGCTAAGGAATTTATCCAGAATGTAGACTGGAAAAAGGTAGCAATCGGTGTTGCGGCAACAGCAGCAATAACACTTGCAGTAGTTGCAACAGGCGGTGCGGCGGCTCCTGTACTCATTGGTGCCGCAGTCGGTGCCGGTATAAGCACAGGTACAACTGTTGTTTCGGGTGTAATTCAGGGCAAATCTCCTGCTGAAATTGCACAGGATGCATCAGGTGCATTTATGTGGGGTGCAATCGGCGGTGCAGTAGGCGGTGGAACTGCCCAAATCGGAACAAAAGCACTTGGCAAAGTTGGTAAAAAACTGGTTGAAGACGGCGTTGATATGGTGGTTGATCTTACACAGACAGCTACTGAAAACGGCGGACTTACTGGCAAAGATATTTTATTCAGTGCTGTAACAAGTTTCGGCGGAGATATAATCGGCTCTGTTAAAACTAACTCTACTACAAGAAATCAGCTTATTGACGGTGCAACTGATACAAATAATACTAAGTATCTTGACGATGCCCTTCATGGTTCTAAGAAGAGTTCTGTAACAGTCGAATATAAGTCTCATGGAGATGCTGATGAATTTGCAAGACAATTGAAAGAGCAGCAGGATGGGCTCAATAATATGACTGCTGGAGAAATCAAAGAAAACATTGAAAAATATCGTAGTAATGGGCGTTCAAGTGATTCAAGTAAAGCTATTAGAGAATATAGAAAAAATAATAATGTTCCTGCTAATAACGATGTCACACATAGAACGGATATGTCTATTGGGGGCAACCCCACTGATATATCTGGTTATGGTGATCGGGGAATAAACCGTTCTATTGGTAGCCAAAATAAAAATAAGCAGGATTTAATTTATGATACCGTTAGCAAAATGAATCCAAACGAACATCCTAACTTTAATTTTACCATTAAATAATATAAAGGAGTTGCTTTTGTGAATTTCTATAACGAATACACAATCACTGAAAAATCCTTAAAGAAATCTACAATTAACCATATTACTGAAAATCGAATTACAATTGATACAGGAATTTACAATAATGGATTAATTAGCATTTTGGATATAGATGTCACTGTAGGGATAATGAAAAGTTGGGAATGGAGATTTCAAAAATACTTTATTCCTATTGTTTCTACAGCTTTTGGTGATTTATTCCTATATAGTCCAAGAAGTGAAAATTGTTATTTTTTTCAACCTCAATATAATACACTTGAAATAATTACAGATAATCTCGATGAACTTTTGAATAGTGCATTAGTAGATGTAGGAATTAAAG